>MHYI01000258.1:8939-9707 GCA_001828295.1 Planctomycetes bacterium RBG_16_41_13
TCTCGCATTTCGTGCTTCATACTTGTTGCCTGCCTGTGCGTGATCGCACGCAGACAGGTATGTTTTGGATTTGTTTTGAATTTTATGCTTTGTTATTCGGATTTGTTTCGTACTTCGTACTTCGTATTTTTTATTTCTGGCTATGCCAGCTTATGAAAAAGCATATAATTGCGACGTGGGGGTATCTTTGGTTGCGGCTTTGCTGTGCCTATGGAATCTGCAATATATCATACAACATATTCATATTTATATTTCTCCTGACCGCCTCTGCCAGCGCATTATAATTATAGTCTTTTGTCTTTTTGGTATTTATGGAAGAGGTTCTTGTGGGATGAATGCCTTTTTTTTGTTTCAGATAAAATAAGAGTCCGGAACGAAACCCGTCGTTATCGAAAATCCCGTGTATGTATGTTCCCATAATATTTCCATCATTGGATACGCACCCATCCGGGATATCAACCTCCTTGCCCGCCCGTTCAATAATCCTTGCAAATGGCGTACAGGCGCCCGCGTCTTCGAATCGTGTTCTTCCCATATGGATTTCGTACCCCTGGATGTCCTCCTGCATGCCGGCGAATGCCTTGTACGCCCCAACTTTTGCTTTTACCTGAAACGTTTGTTTTGTTGTTTCAAAAGTAGTAATGCTGTTAACTAAACATAAACCTTGCACACCGTCCGCTTGCGATTCAACATGATAGGGATCATTAATCTGTTTCCCCATCATTTGATAGCCGCCACAGATACCAACAATCATCGTTCCGCTATTTG
>MHYI01000259.1:0-1467 GCA_001828295.1 Planctomycetes bacterium RBG_16_41_13
CTATACTTTTTCATGACTTTTGATTTTTTGAGTAATCGCCATTCTCCTCCACAATTTCTCCAGTACTGACTTTAACTCTTCAATATTTACAGGTTTTGTCAAATGGTAATCGTATCCCATATTTTTTTCAGCATCCACAACTGTTTTAACAGAACTGTTAGCCGTAACAATCACAATCGCTATAGGTTCTTTCCTTTTTTTTACTTCATGAATCAAAGTGAACCCATGCATTCCCGGCATATTCAAATCTGTTATGACGACGTCGAAACTTTTTTTCGACAGGAAATTTAATGCTTCATAGCCTGATAAAACACCGACAACCTCATACCCATCACGTTTCAAGATGCTTGTCAACCCATCAAGAGCATCCTTATCATCATCTACCAGCAACAATCTTGGTTTTGTCATATATCGAAGTCATTTAATGGACAAACTAAAAATTAATTATCGTAATTAACAACTGGCATACCAGCAAGCAATCGGCTACGATCATATTTGTTGTAAGTATTGATTTAAAAACCTTTAAAGGTAATTATATTTTTGTTTGAAAGAATGGGATGGAAAAGACGGGCAACTGGGAAAAGACTTCTTAACGAAAAATTTGCGTGAATTGGGGTACGCTGGATAAAAAGGCGAGAAAAAATTTTGCCAGAATACGGGATTTATGAGATTTAAGATATCAATTTTTTGTAACTATTTTTACCACAAGTCACAAAATAATTAAAAATCGAGGCAAATTTCATTTACTTCCTCATAAATTCCTAGTTTTCCTATTATTGTTTCTAGTAATTCCTTTTCTTGTGAAACCAGTATCTGTAATGTCCCTTTTTCCTCCGAGTCCTGAAAATTTCCCTCCAACGACTTTTTTACTTTTTCAGAGACGATTTTTGCAGGGTCTATTAAATTGAGGCTTGGTCTTAAAGCGTTAAAATATTTATTCAGAAAAGGAAGATGGGTGCTGGAAAGCGTAATTGTATCAATTAAGTTATCAATTTTGTCCAACTTTGTAAGCTCATCAGAAATCAATTGGAGGCTTTTCTCTTCATTTGATAAAAACAAACCAGTTTCGACAAGCTCTACCATGCTGGATGCATTAAATTTTGTTATTGCAACCTCCGAAGGAATTTTTTGTGATTTTATATATTCATCCAACTCTAAACTCTTTACCGTATTTTGCGTCGCTAAAATAGCAATGTGGCCAGTTTTTGTAATATTAACTGCTTCTGGTATAGGAGGAAATACTCCGATAATCTCAGTTTCGTATTTTTTAATTTTATGAAGTATTTGAATAGACGGAGTATTAGAAGCAAGCACAATTAGCTTCGGCTTGAAATACTTTGAGAGATATTCTATGGTATTTTGAATAATATTCAACAAATCATTATGTGTTTTTCCCCCATAGGGAAAGTGTTTTTTGTCCGCAAGGTAGATGTAATTTTCATTTGGCAGTAACTTTCTGACTTCCTT
>MHYI01000259.1:1533-11345 GCA_001828295.1 Planctomycetes bacterium RBG_16_41_13
TTTTCACCATATTTTATTATTATAAATCATATTTTAGCAAATTTTTCGTTAACAAGCCTTAAAAAGAAATTTTTAAATTAAAATTCTTTTTTAGAAAACAAAAACATTTTTCGATAACACCATTTAATCAAATCAGTTAAAAACGACATCACGAAGAAAAATATTTTTAGGCATATTCATTGCTCTTCTATTTTTCATATTTGAAAATGTTATGAACAATTAACTTTAGACAAACGCATTAACTGGTAATCGTGCTTGCGGGCTTTGTTGCAATATTGTGATGCAAAAGGCTTTTTTTAGTTTAATAAGACCATTTTGCAATTTTAAATAGATAAAAACAAAAATCAAGGAGGAATATATAAAAAAACACTAATACTAACAGATTTATTTTTTGAAAGAAACAAGGACAAGCAATGCAACAATGAGCAGTACTTATATGTAATTTAAATTGCTAATAAAAATTTTTATTAATATTTTATTGGAAGGAGTAAGTTATGGCAATGTCGGTTGATGCATTTTTTGATAAATTAGAGGCTGACGTTTTAAAACACCCAGCGGTGAGCACCCACTCATATTTACAAAAATTCAGTAAAAAGGCGACTAAGGCCGCAGCAAAACTGTATGGTGAGCAATATTATTGTTTTTCGAGGCATTTTTCACGTTATCTGGCAGGCGCAGTTGCTATTTGCCCTGATGAGAAAGGCAGGGCTCCGTTGATTAAAAATTTATTTGAAGAATACGGTGGTAGAAGTGAGCAACAAAAAGGGATGGATGCAGAGCTTACCCATCCTGCGATTTTCCGCAAATTCTTGAGATCAACAGGTATTGATACATCGCAGAGTGCGTTAGATAAAATAGTGATGTTACCGGAAACAAAGCTATTTGTGGAAAAATATTTAAATATTCATTACATGGATTATGTTGAAGCATTAGGAGCATTGGGACCAGGAACAGAATTTATGGTACCGACCATGTACACTATAATCCGTGAAGGTTTAAAGCATGCAGGATTAAGTGACGACGATGTGCTTTTCTTTACTGCTCATATCGAATTAGATGTTGAGCATGCTGCAAATATCAGACGTTCATTGGAATTCTGTTCACAAACTGAGGAACAACAAGCAAAGATCAGAAAGGGGGCTTTTGATTTCCTCGATACAAGAAGTGTACTATGGAATGGTTTAGAAAAGGCAAGCGAGAAGTACTTTAAGTAAAACCTAAAATCCTGCAATCAGGGAAAAACCTGATTGCAGGATTTAGATAAAAATTAATTTAAAGAAAGGAGTTCTTCATGGGATCCTTGTTTATTCCAAACAGATCCAGGGCGACTGGGACATGGACACGTTTAGGTGATGAGGTGTTACCGCAGAGCGGTATGTGTGTTACGTGTTTAGATGGTTGTCCTGGCTTCTGCGAAATTGGGAAATCATCGTATCGAGGTCCAGAGGCAATATATCCAGGCCCATTCGGACAAGTAACCGCTAGCGCTCAAAAAGAGTTTCCTGTTGATTTTTCCCATTTTAATATTACTGGCTCAATTACCGGGCATCATCAAAAAGAATATGACCTGTTTACAAATGCAAACATTGGAACCTGTATGGGGCGTGATAGAGGTCTTAAATTACGAATACCTATAATTTGCACAGGTCTAGGTTCAACCATGATTGCGCAAAATCACTTTGAATCATTAGGGATTGGTGCAGCAATCAGTGGTTCGGGTATCGTTATTGGTGAGAATGTTGCGGCAATGGATGATAAATCAACCGTTACTGGTGGAAAGGTTGCAAATAGCCCGGAATTGGTTAGACGTTTTAAATCATTTAAGGGTTACCAGAAAGATGGCTATGGATTTATTGCAATACAAGCAAATCAGGAAGATTGGCGGCTTGGTGTTTTGCCGTATTGTTTAGAGAAATTAGGAAGCGATGCCGTTGAATTAAAGTGGGGACAAGGCGCTAAAAATATCGGTGGTGAGGTTAAATTAACTTCTATTGAAAAGGCCATCCGATTAAAAAAGTTAGGGTATGTTGTCATACCTGATCCAGAAGACAAAGTAACCCAACATGCTTTTGAAACTGGCACAATAAAAGGTTTTGAAAGGCATACGCGAATGTGTGCCATCCCAGATGCTCTGTCACGAGCAATTGATGGTTTTATGAATGATGTGCAACATTTACGAGATGCAGGGGCGAAATATGTCTTTTTGAAGACGGGTTCTTACCGTCCGTCTGATTTAGCCCGTGCTATTAAGTTTGCTTCGTTGGCAAGAATAGACGTTTTGACAATTGATGGTTCTGGTGGCGGCACAGGAATGAGTCCGTGGCGTATGATGAATGAATGGGGAGTGCCAACTGTCTATATTGCGGCTTTAACTTATCAATATTGCAAGAGGCTTGCAGACCGCGGAGAATATGTTCCGGATATAGTACTGGCAGGCGGTTTGGTTTCGGAAGACCACATTTATAAGTCATTTGCACTTTTACATCCTTTTATTAAAGCGGTCGGGATGTCCAGATCAACCATCTGCGCCGCCATGGTAGGGAATACAATCGGTAAAGCTGTTGCGGAAGGTAAAGTGCCAAAACCTGTTTCAGAATACGGTGCCACACTTGATCAAATCTTTTATTTTTCAGGCAATATTAAAGAACAATTTGGCAATATTCCTGCCGGCGCTATGGGCATGTATTCTTATTATCAAAGATTGGCAACGGGATTGAGACAGATTATGGCTGGTTCAAGAAGATGGTCAGTTACCGATATAACGCGTGATGACATCTTCTCTCTCACAAGAGAAGCAGCAGATGTAACGGGTATTAGTTACATTATGGATTATGATAAGGAGCAAGCCGAGAAAGTGTTGGATGCATAATGATTCTTACATCGGGAGAGAAAAAACCGCTGTAAAAGTGGTTTTTTCTCTTTTGGTGTTAGACCTTTCTATTCAAAATGTTTAGGCTATATATATTGATTTGAATTTTTAATTAATTTTAAAAGAGGGTAAGTATGGCAAATATAACGTTGGCTGATTTAGATGCAATGACGATTGAAGCGGCGTATAAATTGTCTTTCGGTGATAGAGATAAGCTGTTAGATTTGATAATTAAAGATGCCTTGAAAAATGTTGGAAAACAACCGGAAAGGCAAATAGGACTAATGAGCGATTATTTTGAAGAGGATATGGTTCGGTTTACGAAAGTGCGCGCAATTAAAATACGTTGCGGAGGCTTTATTCCTGTTGACTCAACGGGCGAGGTGCCTAGCCTCGTGCCAAAAGAGCAATTTAAATTAGTTTTTTCAAACGTGAAAAAAGCATTAGAGAGCATGGGATCAAATTTAAATCGAGTGGTAAACATGATTATTTTCCTTAAAAATATGGATTATTGGGGCGAGATGAATGCCGTATACAGGGAATTTGTCAAATCCTGCCCCACTCGCGCTGCGATTGGCATACAAGACCTGAACAAGACGTATCAAATTGAATTGGTAAATATTATTGCCTACAAGGTAGCAAAATAGTTTTAGAATGAAGCAAAAGTCTTACTTCTATCCATTTAAAAAAATAAAATAAAAGGTGATACGTATGTGTAGCTATTTTCTGTGTAACTTCGTGTCTGTACGGAGTCGCTTTCATATTGTAATGGTACTCCTGATGGCTGCCTTCATCCATGCCGTGTGGTCAATGCCAGGGTTATTTACTCATAGTCTCCAAGCACAAACGGCATTTAACGCAACAGATAAAAAACCCATGTCAGAGACTGGGGAATACGCCGAAAAAGGAAACCCTTTGTTCGGATTGCAGCGCACAGCACAAAATGTGTCTGAAATGAACCACGCACCATTGCCTATAATTGATTGGAATGATCAACTCAAGCTCTTCGCGTTGGAATCCACTACACATCGGCTACCTGAAAAAACACAAACAGCATCGGCATGGCTATTGTTCCCGACGATTATTGTGCTAGGTGTCATTTTGTACTTATGGAGAGTCAACATCGTGAGCAATGCCATCAAATATGTATCAGAATTCTTGGGGACGTTTGCTCTGATTTTTGTTGGGGCGGGGTGTGTGTGTGCCGACTACTATTTGGCAAAATCTGGCTCTAATGGGTTTGGACTGCTTGGAATTGCCATTGCATTCGGCTTTGTTGTGGTTGCTATTGCATATTCATTCGGTTATGTATCCGGTGCTCATATCAATCCCGCGGTTACAATCTCCATGGTTGTTTCAAACAGGATGGATGCGAAAACGGGATTCCTGTATATTGTTTCGCAAATAGGAGGGGCTGTATTTGGCGGGTTTTTGTTGAAAATGCTTTTTCCCGCGGCAATGGCAATAAATCTGGGGACATGCACCCTTGGTTCCGGAGTTACAATATTACAAGCTATCATTATGGAAGCAGTAATAACATTTCTTCTGGTTTTTGTAGTATATGCAACAGTGATTGACAAAAGGGCAACCCCTGCCCTTGCCGGATTTGCTATCGGTTTGGTAGTTTTGTTCGGAGTTATGGTTGGAGGCACAATTAGCGGCGGTTCGATGAATCCTGCCCGCGTGTTTGGGCCTGCATTAGCATCCGGCCATTTTGATAACCATTATATTTGGTGGCTTGGCCCTATTGCCGGCGGCGTACTTGCCGGATTAGTATATGAAAACTTTTTTGCCGAAAAAGAAAAGAATAAACAACAACTCATTGACATTAGACCAAAAAGAGCAATATAGATTGGTTTTTTCAAACCTGAAAAAAGCATTAGAGAGCATAGGGTCAAATTTAAATCGAGTGGTAAATATGATTATTTTTCTAAAAAATATGGATTACTGGGGTAAGATGAACGCTGTTTATCGGGAGTTTGTTAAATCTTGTCCGACTCGTGCGGCCATTGGAATACAGAACCTCAATAAAACATATCAAACAGAAATAGTAAACGTTATTGCTTATAAAGTTGCAAAGTAGTTTAACGATGAATAAACTGGAGTTCCTTTAATATTAAGGCTCAATTGCCAAATAATATAAGCCTATGTGCCTGACGACTCCCGTTACTGAAAATCATGTGGCTTAAAAGTATGTGATTTCATCGTATATGCCCTTTCTTAAGACCGGCTCAAACAATATTGCTTACAACGGCAATCTGTAAAATAGTTTATTCATATCACTTCTTTCCTTTTCCTACAGTAACAAAACATCAAAACATTTTATAGCAATAAATTCATAAATTAGGTTTGTTGTCCGACACTTTGAAAATCAGGCGCTTCGCCAGGCGCAGCACAAACGCTGTCATGGCTAAAGCCCAATTCAGACTTCGTCGTGAGCTCAGTCGAACGATAAGACCGTCAGTAACCCCAAGCCTTAAGGCTGGGGTTAGTGGGTACACGTCGTACCGGGGCTTTAGCCCTGATGGCACAGCAACCTGTCTGCGAGCGGACTCGCTCAGGCAGGCATGAAGTTGTTCATGTTATTTATTGTCAATCCCTTAGTAGGTTTTATAATTGCGGATGCATTGCTTTTTCTCTTTAATTATGTCTGTAATACTTATAAAATATAAAAATTTCGTAACAGTTTAGTTTTTTGCAAACATCAATAGTTGAAAATGCCTCTGTGACACAATATGTAGCGGCAATTCATGAATTGCCGCTACATTGCATAATAACCACATTATTACTGGAATTTTTCAAAAAACTAAACTGTTACAAAATTTCTAACAATAGATTATGAGAATATGGGTATTTCAATGTATCCTTCTTTTCGGTTAAAAAAACGAGAAATTACGAATACGTTATTGAAGAGTATTCATAATCGGCTTGATGAAGCTATAGATACAATTAGGGAAAAAGATCCTGTCTTTTATAAAAATTGTAATAAACTATTTGCCCTTCTTAAACAACCGCAAAGCGTCTGGGAAAGACATTTAGAATTTTATAAAGATACTGGCCAAAAAATAGTCCTGTATTCATCTGTTGTATTCCATAACACTGCCCTTGGTCCCCCTAAAGGGGGTGTAATGCTCATTACCCCGCAAATCTTAGGGAAAGATTTCTTTAAAACCTTTGATAGTTTCAGAGATCAAAGAGCTTCTGTCGAAGAAACCTGGAAGTCTTGCTGTAAATGGGTGACAGAAGAGATTGAAGCCCTCTCCATTGTAACAACATTAAAGCTAGCCCTTTATTCTTTGCCATTAGGGGGTGGTATGTGTGGAGTTTTTTTAGGAGAATTGAAAGATATCAATGGAGAAATATTCCTGCAGTCTATTGAATTGGCAAATGATGAAAAACAGAGGTTATTTAGAGAAATAGGCTATTTGCTTACCATGGAAGGCATTATGGGATATAACACATATTCTCCTGGACCAGATTTAGGAACTGATGAAGCGATGATGGATTCAATGGCAGACGGGCATTTTAGGGCACTGGCAGAAATGGAAGAAATTAAGGAAAAAGGCCTTTTAGAAAGATTGAAAAACATAAGGGATTCTGAAATTATATGGACATCGGGAATGCCGTATTTAAAGGTAGCGGATGAATTCTCAAAGAACATAAGAAAATATGGGGATGGAAAACAAAGCGTTCCCGAATTAGGGGCGGTTACATCTAAAACGTATAGCGGTTTGGAAGGCAGGACAGAAGCTACGGCATTTGCGGCAGTAGAAATCACTAATTTTTTGGTGTGGTATAACGAAAATCCTAAAGATTATTTAAAGGTAAGGATTGGGAGAGAGCGGAAAAATTATTTGGAGGGAAAAACTGTTGTTATTCAAGGTTTTGGGAAAGCGGGTCTCAACGCAGCCAGGTACTTCTCATTAATGGGTGCAAAAGTTGTGGCAGTAAGTGAGTATGACCAGAAGCAAAAGAAGATAGTCGCTATTTACAATATTCAGGGATTAAACATACCGGCATTAGTTGAATATAGAGAAAAACGCGGCAGTATTTATATGTTTGAAGAGGCAAAAATATATGAAGATCCTTGCCAATTGTTAGAAGAAAAGGCTGATATCCTTTTTCTTGCAGCTATTGAAAACCAAATTACTGTTTACAATGCTTTCAATATTCAAGCTAACTACGTTGTTTCGGCAGTTAATGGGGGCATTACTCAGGAAGGGTATCACATTCTAAGGGAAAATAGAAAAATTATTGGAAGTGATTCCATTGTGAAATCTGGTGGAATCATTGCTTCATATTTGGAAAAAATACAAAATGCCCAAAATGATACATGGGAAAAGAATTATGTTTTTGAAGATATTATTGCGCGGATAGAGAATGTACTAAAAAACAACGTTATTAAGAATCAAGTGGAAAAGCATGGTATGGACATGTCTTTAGCTGGAGATGTGGTAGCTATAAGAAGAATTGTCAGTACAACAGAAGCGAAATATTTGCAAAGAGTAAAAAAAGCCGCAAAAAAACCTATAATTATTGGAATTTTTGATTCAGGTCTAGGTGGCATCATTGTAGCAGAGAAATTAAACAAAATGCTTTCCGAAGGTAATATAAAACTTTTGCTCCTTACGGACAAAGCAAATTTTCCATTTGGTCAAAAAACGCAAGATGAAATAAACAAAATAGCATTCCAGGCTATTTATGAAATAAATGAACGTTGTAGAAACATAAAAAAATCAAATGTATTTTTCAACAAAGTGTTTAATAAAATACCGTATCTAATGAAATGCTTACTAATGAAGCTAGGGATAGTTTCCAGAGACATCATCGTCTGTTTTGCCTGTAATACTGTGGACACTTTAGTCGACCGTCAAAGGTTAAGAAAGAGGTTTCCACATATACAATTTATAGGCCCTGTACAAAATACCATAGCAAAAATTAAAAAATTGCCTATGGAAGCAAAGATAGGTGTTATTGGAACCGTGGGAACAATAAAAAGTGGTATCTATGAAAAACATATAAGAGAAGCCGGATATAGCGTTATTGTCAAGTCTACCCCTTTGTTGGCCGTATTATCTGAAATGTTGTATAAAAAGAGTTTTGATACGGAAGAAATGCAAAAAGCGTTTTATAGAATTGCCAGGGAAATAATTCAGGCAAATCTGGAAGAATTTATTAAATGCAATAGAATATCACATATCTGTCTAGCCTGTACACACTATGATTATTTAAAGGCTACAATTAAGGATATTTTTGGAGAACTTCAATTTATTAGTACCGTTGAAACTGTAATTGATGAAGTCAAAAACCTCTTAAAACGGTTACCGTTACAGTTGGGCGAAAGAGAGTTAGAATTTGTAAAAATGGCAAAAAAAGGAAGAGATTTTGATAGATTAATTCTTGAAGAGATTATTCTCTCTCAATATTTAACGCCGAATGAAAAGGTACGATTCGGGGAAATGGAAAATCAAATTAAAGGCATCATACAAAATAAATTAGCGGAAACAAGGGCGGAAGAAATTGAAGATATTAAGTTTTTTGATAGTAAAAGTGTTAAAGTGAAATCTTATGGAAAAGAATGGGTGATAAGTCTATTCCCAAGGGATTAAAAAAAATATTTATGATTGGAATAAATCACGCATTACCTCAACTTGGCTTTGATTTCGGCAAGTAATCTTTCCTGGGTAAAAGGTTTTTCAAGGAAAATCAGATTTGGGTCTATCTCGAATATTGTTTTATATGATCGTGGTGAAAAATTGCTTGCAACAATGACGGGGATATTAGTATACATAGAGTTTGATTTCAACTGCCTGAGGAATTCATCACCCGACATTTGATCGAGTAATAAATCCAGGATAACGATATCCGGTTTTTCTTTTTTTAGCAGCTCAAAAGCCTGCACTCCGTCAGTTGCATGCAGGATGATATAATCTCTATCCTCCAGCATTGTTTCGTAAAAGAAGAAAAACTCTTCTTCGTCCTCTACAATAAGTATTTTTTTTCTCATGATATATCCTCAATAATATTACCCTGTAAAAACTTCTTTATTTTGTAAGTTTTTGTTCATTAAAGGCTGCTAAATCCGAAGCACGAAATCCGAAATTCGAAACAATTTCAAAATTACAAATTCAAATGTTCCCAACCTCGTTTTTAATTTCTTTCATTTGATATTAGAATTTGTTTCGGATTTCGATATTTGAATTTCGAATTTGTCAAAAAAACAAACAACAGTATTTATTATAAGGTAAGCCTAATACTACGTCACTCCAGTAAAGAATCATTAAAAAATGCCGCAGGAGGAAAAAGGTTTTTGCTTTAACCCCACTCTTTTACTTTATATTCAATCTTCCTGTGCGATATACTCAGTATCCTGGCAGCCTCTTTTTTACTTCCGCGGGTCATCTGGAGTGTTTTTTGAATGATCTCTTTTTCGGCCTCTTTTAATGAAATGCCTACTGGAATTTTAATTACGGACATATCGTCCTTGTCAGGAACAACATTTCCTGGCAGGTGGTCTACTGAGATCGTATTTTTTTTGCAAAGCACAATTGCCCGTTCGACGACATTTTCCAATTCTCTCACATTTCCCGGCCAGTGATAAGCGCACAACGACTCCATTGCCTCAGGGGTAAAACCTTTTATTTCCTTTTTATATTTTTTCGTGTATTTAATAATAAAAAAATTAGAAAGAATAGGGATATCCTCTCTCCTCTCCCTCAGGGACGGCAAATGGATTGTAATAACATTTAAACGATAAAATAAATCTTCCCGAAACCTTCCTTCGGAAACTTCTTTTTCAAGATTCCGGTTGGTTGCCGTAATCAACCGCACATCAACCTTTAAAGTTTTTTCACCACCGACACGTTCAAACTCTCCCTTTTCAAGGACACGAAGCAGCTTGACCTGTACCTTTAAGCTCATCTCACCCACCTCATCCAGAAAA
>MHYI01000260.1:0-1597 GCA_001828295.1 Planctomycetes bacterium RBG_16_41_13
AAGGAGGGAATGAAATGCCAATAACAAGCGAGGAGAAAAAAGAAAACGAACGCATCCGCAGTCGTCAATACAGAAAGAAAAATCTAGAAAAGAGAAAAACTGCCGAGAGGGCATATTATTTAAAAAATTCAGAAAAGCTAAAAGCCGACAGTAGAGTGCGGTATCTAAAAAACAAAGAAAAAATAGCTGAAACCTTTCACAAATGGCGAGCCGAGAACCCAATAGAACACAGGGCAAACCTACGAAAACACAGACTAAAGAAACAATATAGTTTGACTATAGAAGCCTACGACAGAATGTACAGAGAGCAACAAGGAACATGTTCTGTCTGTGGCGATATAAAGAAGCATCCCGCTACCGCAGGAGCAAAACGTAACGAAGTCTTACATATAGACCATTGCCATAAAAGCGGAAAGGTTAGAGCTTTGATTTGTGCGCATTGCAATAAAGCACTAGGACTGTTTAAAGAAAATGTAAAATCGTTACAAAATGCGATAGACTATATTGAATATTTCGCCAACCTGCAATTATTATAATTTTTTGCCTTACGGCAACAGAAAGGACGTGGAAAAATGGAATACTTAGTCAGAAAAAAAGAACCGTTAAGACGTTTCGTTACCGAACAGGGGCCGGTTGTTGAATACACAGAGCAAGACGTTGACGACATGGGAATGGGCATGGATGAAAAAGAATTCGACAATAAACGTTACGGTGGTCATGTATGCGTAGGTTGCGCAGGCTGTGGCTACGGTAGTTGTTCCAGGCTATAAAAAAAGATTTTAGTTGACGTTATTATGTTGGGAACTTATTTTATATCACACAGACAAACCAGAAAGGACGGGGAAAGTGAGTAAGAAAAAGAAAATCTTTATAGTGATAGGTGTTATAGCATTCGTACAATTGATTGCCTCTGCCTGCATGACAGCGTTTGCGGGGCATTGGAATGGACAATATCACGTCACGTTTAATGGCGAAATCAGGCAAAACGGCGTACTTGTGGAGGAATATGAAACCGATAACGATTTCACAGTCAAGGGGCATAGATTGTATTATGGATCGATAGCCGACAAAAACCACAGACTGGGGAAAATATATTACACAGGGAAAAACAAAGCCAGAATAGTTATTGGTTATTTCGGACGGGGAAGAGAAACCTTCAAAATCAAAAGACATGAGGACGGCACATGGGCCGGTAAATTTCATGGCTATTTCCTGGGCGAAGAAGACGAAAGGTACACAACCAGCGGCACGATAACGGCAGAACCGATAACCAATGAATAAAACCCTATTCTTGTCAACAATTTTAGCCGTGTCTCTTAATTTCTCCCCTGTCTATCCGGCAGGGGAGAACGTAAGCGATATTGTTATCGTAGATGCTATTTATATCGCTGAGGGCGGCAATAAAGCTAAAGTCCCCTATGGCATACTTTCAATCAAAACAAACAACCCACGGCAAATATGTCTCAATACGGTACGTAATCACCGGAAGAGACACGCAAAACATTTACCAGAATGCGAGTTCGACTTTATAACATGCCTTGCTAACCGTTACTGCCCACCGTCAACAGACCCGTAAGGAAATAAGAACTGGATAAAG
>MHYI01000260.1:1640-3024 GCA_001828295.1 Planctomycetes bacterium RBG_16_41_13
CATACAGAAAGCAACGGCAAAGCTGATAGTATCAAACACAAGGGTAGAGCGTTTTATACAAAACATCAAAGACGCAAAATCTTTATTACGCAGGCTGGAAAACGAACTACTTTTAAAACTTGCGGAAAATAAGGCTTTAGCCAATGACCTGGAGCTTGAACTTGCAACGAACGAGGCATACCACGCCGCAAACAAGGGAGAAGTAAAGTGATGGTTTACTTGATACATTTCGATGAGCACTTTCACCATGCACGGCATTATATAGGATACACAGCCAATGCCAGAACCATCAAGCAACGACTTGCATGCCACCGGAACGGGCAGGGAGCTAAAATATTGAAAGCTCTCAATGGACAAGGCATTAATTACGAAATCGTAAGAACATGGCAGGGCGACCGGAACTTTGAGCGGAAATTGAAAAACCGCAAAAAATCAAGGATGCTGTGCCCTGTTTGCCAAAACAAACGCAATAGGATAAGGAACGCTAAAAATTTAACAGAAGGGAGTATCAAATGACAAAGGGAAGCACGCCGTTATTAGAACTGATAACAAGATCGATAGCATCAAACAAGAAAATTGAAGAGTATGTCCGAGACATTAAAGACGCTAAGGAATTACAACAGTCGCTCGTTGAAGATTTGCTAATAGAGCTGGAAGAAAACAGAAGACTGGGAACTATGCTTGAATCCGAAAGGAATAAACAAGTTGAAACTGCCAAAGAAACGCAATAGGAAGCCCGCTAAGACCATCGGAACGCACTCGACAACCTAAACCACGCCAGAAAGAAAGGAGTTAGTCCTACAATGAAACCAGTAAGCTTTTGGGAATGTCCAAACTGTGGGTACAGGCTATTCAATGGTCAGAACCTAAGCACCCATATTTTCGTAATATTAGACAGCGGATGTCCGCAATGCGGGGCCCCATGTTTCAACCACAAGCCAAAATTGAAACTCAATCCCAGCGCAATTGAGTCTCAATCTCAACACCCTTAAAAATCCTCCCCACTTTCCATCATTCCAGAATCTTGGAAAAACGCCACACCCGGCCCTGGATTTTCCCGCTGTAGTCCGGCTCCACTTTTTGGCGATTGAGACCCGAAGACCGTTTTATATTTATCTGGAATCCGCATACTTGCCGTGAAAACAAATTGCGTACACCCTTAAGGGATAAGATGCCGAATGCAACCTTTTAGATACCTTCTTATATCCCAGACTGGCAAGCTCTACTCCAAGCCTTACATGGCTTATCTTGCTGTCGCTTACACCGGACAATTCCTTAAGCCTTGCCATGATGGCGGTCGAATTAATATAATTTATCTGGCTATCAGGCATTCCGACAGGCGGTAGATAGGCATGTTCTTGCAAGAGTTCACGCTCTACTGTTG
>MHYI01000260.1:3055-4245 GCA_001828295.1 Planctomycetes bacterium RBG_16_41_13
TCTTCTCTTGTTAGCCGCCATTCATATTTTCCTTCATAGAATTTGACCGCTTCCATGAAAACTGCAATTTTGTCTATTTTGTTATATGCTATCTTGTCTATGTCTGCAACCACAATGGGAATAATTCTGCGATTGCCAGTAGGGTCGGTGATAACGCCCTTTTGATTGCTCGTACCACAAAACGTGGCAATACGGTGGAACTTCTTAGCAATGCGTCCGTATGCAGGGCGGGCGGTAAACGTATGCTTAGACAATAGTTCCTTAAGATGTCTTTCTTCCATCTTACCTTTTGTTGATAGTTCGTCATCGAGAATCAGTAAATTGCTTGACATTAAAATCATAGCATCTTTATCTACAGACAGGGCTTGTTCGGTATAATATTCTTTCAATTCGACTGGCAGCAATCTCCTAAACCATTCAGTTTTCCCTGTATTCTGTTCACCTACAAGGGCCAGCAATAATGGAGAAACTTGATTGCCAATGGCGGTCGCAATCATACCAACCAACCATTTCGCAATGAATAAATGTTCCCATGCTCCATCATAGAAGTTGTCTTTTGTCGCCCATGCATCGGTGATAATGGTGTTGGCCAGGGCGGCTATCGCACCGTCACAATGCCCATCTGTAATATAATAGCGATATTTTTCAATAAAATCGAGTATAGGATTGTATTCAGGAGAACGGCTTGTAAGCACGTCAATCACATCGTTTTTCCTTGCTGATTCAACCATATTTTTCGTGTCGAGGTAGGCAGTGCTTAACAACCTATCATCAACTAAACAGATTTTCTTCCCTTCTTTCCATAATTCCAGGTTATTGGTTAAAGTATTCAGTCTGCACGGAAAATTTTCCAACACGATGCTTTCTATCTCTGCTATGCCATCAATCTGTCCGGTTTCGGATTCTGCATACACCTGAGTTACGAGTTCCCTATCTTCCTTATTCTCTTCATCATTCCCCAGGCATATAACACGTTTTCCGGCCAGTCTTTTTATTGCATCATCAACCCCCTTGCCTAAGCGTTTAACATCTTTACATACCTTAGTGATAACGTTACCCTTTTCTTTGTTGGTCTCACATCCCGCCTGCCGTGCGTAATGATAGAATGTTCCGATAGTAATTTCCCCGTTTGCCGTGCGAAGCAAATTGTCAAATTTTCTGTCTGTCTTCTCTGGTGAATACGACCAACT
>MHYI01000260.1:4267-5594 GCA_001828295.1 Planctomycetes bacterium RBG_16_41_13
TGCAAGAAATCCCGCCCCGCTTCTCCCATCGAAGCAAAAGAAGCACACAATCTCATGCCCTCATCGTAAGAATTGACAATGCTTAAATGCCTGCTGTTTATCTGCTGAACAATCTTTGAAATATCTGATTTTGTGCAAGGGATATGCGCATGATATTTCTTTTTTTCTATCTTGACATACTTATTAAAAACATCGCTAGGCTTACATACCACAGCATCGGGGTCGTAGGAAGTGAATCTCAACCGACAAATATCGTCACAGCCGGAGTCTATAACAAGATGGTAGGTTTCATCATAATATTTTTGCAATCCCAGGAACGCTTGCTCGTGTTTTTCTGGTTCTATTTTCACAATCACAGCCAGCCCATTGCCGGAAGAAGACACAAACAAGCAATGAGTGTAACCATCCAAAGATAGACTATCTTTTGCGGTCTGCAATGCGCTTCCGAGATTATCAAAGTCGATGCAGATATAGCCGGAATGTTCTATCAGACCGTTCAGGTTGCGTTCCTTAAATGTCCCTGATATGGTTGCCGCAGTCAACGTCTTCTTTAATTCGTTACGTTTTCCTTTGTCTGGCTCGGCACGGATTTTCTCTATTATGGTACGGTGTGTCCCGCTTTTAATTTCTTCCATAAACGCACCGATGGTTACGGATTTCCTGTCTTCACGATACTTGGTATCAGTAACACTTTCCCATATCGAAATGTTAGGCATACACCATTCCCTTTCTATGTTTTAATTGCATAAAAACCCATCCCTTTTTATACCCTCTGATTTTCGCAACCTCTTCAAGTTCTTCTCGTATCATTTCAGACCATTTTTTTCTAAGATGTTGCGGCAATTTTTCTTTGCGCCCAGCTGGACTTGCCTTGATTTCTTCAAACGGGGCAGCTATTAGTTCCATTTCTTTGATCGGAAATACATGCTTGCATATAGGACAAACAGTACAACCCGCCGGAACGTTACTGAAACATTTAGGGCAAGTTTTTATAGGATAGATACCCTCGTTTTTTTTCTTCTTTATTGCATGTAAATCAAAGTCCCGTTCGTCCTCGACAAATCCATGTTTGTAAATATTGTTTCCCATGTCAATAATTATACCATGTTCTTTCCCTGGGGACGGCCTAAGCCCGCGGCCCACCATCTGGGTATAAAGACAAAGCGATGCAGTGGTGCGATTAATGATTACCGTATCAATCGCTGGCAAATCAAAGCCCTCTGTAAACAGATTGCAATTACATAGAATCTCAACACTTCCTTGCCTGAAAGCTCTAAGGGTTGCCATACGCTCAACGATGCCAGTATCCCCGTCAACGTGCGCAACC
>MHYI01000261.1:0-806 GCA_001828295.1 Planctomycetes bacterium RBG_16_41_13
TTGTATACTACCAGCTTCCTTATATGACATTGTAATTTCTCCACGTTCTTTGATGTATTGTGGAGGCATTAACATTACTCCAAAAAGTTTTTTAATATAATCGGTAAGTTCCTGCCACACTTTCTTATTGTCCGTTTTTTCATAGATTTGATAACATAAGTTGCGGAGTACCTGGGCGGTTTGCCCCTCGCCGATAAGTACATTAATTCTACCAGGCTCCAGCTTGGTCTCAATAGCGGCCAATCCCGACATTGGCGGCAGGAATGCCACACTAATCTCAGATGCTTCATCGGGGATTGGCATTCTTTGGAGTGGCTTTTCATTGGTAATTCGAAGTGGACGGCAATAAAAAGATTCATCATTTGCATAATCAAATTCCAGTCCGCATTTCCATATCTTTCCATTTGTTACACCCTCAACAACAATCTCAATTAAGATATTTTGTGTTCTTGTTTTTCCTTCCGTTCGCTCAACATTCCGCACATGCAAATCACGCCACAAAAGGTTTGCGACGGGGACTGGAATTGCGATTATATCTCTGCGGTTTATTGTCACCCCCGGACGTTTTTCCGGAGAGGACATTCCCTTTCGTTTTGTATTCCATAACATTAGTCCCAAATCCCAGAGGGCAAGCGCCTGAAGTGCCGTGGTCTTACCGCTATTATTGGGGCCTATCAATACAACGGATTTGCCAAGCTCGATATCAATGTTTTCCAGCTTTTTGAAGTTTCTGATTTGAATACGGGTCAACATTTTGTTTTTCTCTGCATTTTTACAAATTGTTTTTTCCCAGAATACTCTTTTGC
>MHYI01000261.1:851-2006 GCA_001828295.1 Planctomycetes bacterium RBG_16_41_13
ATGTAGGTCTTCAAGCTTATCCAGAAGAGTTTCAATCCTATCAACCACACTGCTTTTCATATACGGTTCCTGGCATTCGCTGCAGACTTCAGCAGGTACATCCTTGATAACAATGATTTTGTCCCGGATGAAAAATGACGTAGCAGTGGTACCATCATGCAGTTCTCCACTGCACAGGGGACATCTTTTAATTTTGTTTTTTTCTTGTTTTCCAATCATATTCCCACCTCTCTAAAGAAGGTTTGTAAACTGTTATTACGAATATTCTGTCGAAATCTTTGTCAATTGCTATGACTGAATGAACAGGCGTAGAATTAATAAACCCAAGAACCAAACATCCCGGAAAGGGTCTTCCCTCCATAGAATAATCTTCAATTATTATACATTCTTTTAAAGATGTCTCTACCTCTTTTTTCCTCAGACCTTCAATTCTCAGTTTTTTAATGGCATGTAATGACCACACAATCTTTTCCCTAACTTCGGGAATATGTTCCTTTGTCTTCTGTTGTATGAAATTTTGTTTTTCTACAGAAAACATTTTATTTTTTCAACATATTCTCCAATCTCTGTTTTTGCATTCCACGGGTCTCTGATCTCCAGAAATGCCCATGTGCCAAAACCACCGTGGTTATTGACGGCCGGCACCCAGAGGTCTCTTGCCGTTGCGACCTTTGCCTCCTTTTCTTTCTTCCTTTCTCCTGTGACTTCGATAATGAGATTGAGGATGGACGAATGGTTATTCTCCCCTACAGGTAATCTCAACCTGACAATAAAATCAGGAACATAGTTCTTTTCTTCTCCATTGAATGTATAAGGAATGGTGAAGCCCAGGTTGTGGTTTTTTGCATACGATATAACCTCGTCCATTTCTTCAAGTGATTGAGCAAGTTTCTGCTCCCATGAGTCTGTATCCGCAACCACATGGCTTATGTGGCTCAATTTCGTAAGGTATACCGGCCTTACCGTATCAAAGTCGACATATTGGGTGGAACCTAAAATATCGTAACGCTTCAAACGAGGCTTTAATGCTTGAGTGCCATAAGAGGATTGAACGATTGCCCTGTAGATACGTTCAGCGGCATTGTGGGCGAACTCGATGAGCAATAAAAGCTGTGGAAAGGTGTTGTCCTTACACACTACACACGTGTTAAGCCC
>MHYI01000261.1:2018-4930 GCA_001828295.1 Planctomycetes bacterium RBG_16_41_13
ATTTCCAGTGTCATCCTGAAAATGGTTTTCCAGCGTCAATTTGGCAAGAAGAAACGCCACTTCCTGGATACGCCTTGTTTTTAAGTCATCAAGCGTGTGGAAGCTGGATTCACCAACTATTGGGTCAAGTTCGACCTTTGTTGGGATATCAGCGGTACTAAGGATAAGTTTAGAGTCGTCCGTGAAGATTGCTTTGAGTTTTTCTGCCGGTATCTCATAGCCGTAACCTATAAGACGCGGAAAGGTTATTTCAAGGTGCATACGATCTCGCAATGCGCGGACATGGGTTATTGTGCGGGTCTTGATTTCCCCTGGGGGGCCAGCGCATGGGATAAATGAAAATGGCACTCCATATACTTCAGCATATTCTGGCACAAACATGCCGTTGTCATTTGTATCATAACTCACCCTGCGAAGTCCTCTGCCGACAACCTGTTCACAGAGAAGTTGCGTGCCAAATGCGCGAACGCCCAGGATATGGGTGACAGTATTTGCGTCCCATCCCTCGGTAAGCATCGAGACGCTTACGACGCATTTAATGTTTTCACCCAATTTGCCGGTCTTGCCGACCGTGTTCATCACCTCGCGAAGCAGGTCTTCATTGGTAAGCTTTTCTGTATCGCGTCCTGGATAACGCTTACGGTACTCTGCTTTAAACTCTTCAATCTCTATAGCGGCGATATTTTTGAATTCAGCACTCATTGCTTCGCCTGATTCGAGTTGCTCACTATCTATCAGAATAGTATTTGGCCTATCGTCCCATCTGCCGTTTTTTTCATTGTTAAAGATAGGCAACTGTCCAGGGACAATAATAGTAACGCCGTCAGGCAATATCTTTTCCCAGCCAGAGATATAATCAAATACAAGCTTTGAAACATTGGTATTATTGCAGACTACGATAAAGACAGGGGGTGTTCCCCGCCTGCTTTGTTCCCATAATTTATACGCTTTTTCGTAATTACCGTAGAGACTATGAATAGCGCCCTGAAGTTCCGCGGGGAGTTTTGGTTCACCGCTAACTGCATGCGTCTTTCTGCCCTTTTTTGGTAAATCATCCCGGATGCGTATCCAGAGATCACGGTAAGCTGGCTGACTACCGGTCATCTGGTCATCGGCTACTGGCACGCGGGGAATCTTGACGATGCCAGATTCGATGGCGTCTACGAGGGAAAAGTCTGATACAACCCACGTGAACAGTGTGCCTTCCGGATATCCTGAACCCCGAAGGAAGAATGGAGTTGCAGAAAGGTCGTAGACAACTTTGGCACCAATCTTTGCCTTAACTGCCTCCAGCCCGGAAATCCAGATACGGGCTTCTTCGTTCCTTTTTTCAGCCTCTTTTCGCTCTTCACCAGGTAGGGGCAATTCATGAATTGCCCCTGCCTCTTCTGTACGACGGCGATAGCAGTGATGGGACTCGTCGTTTATAACGATAATATTTTTCTTGGAACCTAGTTCACGGCAGACACGTCGTACCATCTCATCCGGGGTTTCTGTAAATGCTCCGGTTTTAGTTGACAAAATATCCTTGGTAAGTCTCGCTGCATCTGATTTCTCCCTGAGCTTAAAGGCGTGGAAATTGGTTATAATAATTTTTACCTTATGCAATTGTTCCAGTAAATCTTGAGGAAGGATGTCACGTTGTTGGTAATAGTTTCCTGCATCATTCGGCAAAAGGACCCGCAAGCGGTCACGAATAGTGATGCCTGGGGTAACAATCAAAAATGTATCGGAGAACCGTGCATCCTGTGGATTTGCAAACTTATTAAGTGCGTGCCATGCGATGATCATAGCCATGACAACTGTTTTTCCAGTTCCGGTAGCCATTTTGAAGGCAATGCGATAAAGGAGTGGGTTTGCCTCCTGATTTGATTGTCGGATGGTATTTTCAATCCACGAATCACCCTGCTTGGCGGCTACTTCTGTGATATAAATTATGGTTTCAAGCGCCTCTATCTGACAAAAGAATAGTTTCTTCTCACGCTCAGGAGTATTCCAGTAATCAAGCAGAAATCTGGTTCTTTTTGTTATATCGTAATAATCCTTTTTTCGCCATAAGGATACTTTTTCACGAATTTGATTTACAAACGTATTTTCTTTAATACGGTCTCCTGTCCATTCCGTATCAAAAGATAATTGTTTGCCTTTCTTTTTGGGTCTGGCAATGGGAATGAAATAAGAGCTGATGCGCCGTTCCTCAATAATTTCGTTAGTTATCCCTTCATCAGCAAACTTGAAATGACGTTTCGGTTCTACAAAAGGGGAATTTAGAATTGGGTTTTCGATGATAACTTGCT
This sequence comes from Planctomycetes bacterium RBG_16_41_13, assembly GCA_001828295.1. Next base: position 4,316 of record MHYI01000261.1, read on the forward strand.
TCATACGCTATGCACTTAAAAATTGCGCAAAATAACTTATCTTTTCAATAATAGTTATCAAGAGGAATAATTGCTCAGGCAGTTTTAACGAGGGCATTATCCTATTAACCTTTTAATATTTCAAGGATTTTATTTGTTGATATTTTTATTTCCTCATCGGAAGTATCAAATAGATATAGCCTTACCCAGCCTGAGAAAAATGAGTTTGAATTCGGGATTATCTATATTAAGGCAGCGTTTGACTGCTTCAATATAAACTTCTTTCTGACGTTGATATTTCTCCGCCCTTGCCTGAAGGTCTGATGGTTTGACATGATCTGTTTTATAATCGGCGACGATGAGACGGTTGTCTGTTTTGTAAAGAATATCGATTGTACCCCGCATAATCTGCCCGTTCCACTTGAGCAGGATGGATACCTCCCGACCAAGTATTTGTGCATTTTGTAATTCTTTATATGCCTCTGAGCTAACGAAGCCCGAAAGTATCTTTAAAGCCGCTGCTTTTACAAATTCTACGTCCTGAGTTTGCAAGGCATCAGGGGGAATTTCTTTCGATTTCATAACCACCCCTACATCCCCTCCTTCGTAAGGATGGGATATGGGAATACTTTCTCC
>MHYI01000262.1:0-370 GCA_001828295.1 Planctomycetes bacterium RBG_16_41_13
TACTTCGGCAGGCTCAGCACAGGGTTTGGGTACATGCTGGGATTCAATTGTAATGTTTACGCTGAATAGTTACAAAATATATGCTTTTAGCTATCAATCAATCAATCTCTGATAATAATCTTTATTTAAATCCCTGTATTTCTCCGGTAATCCGTCTTTCAGCGCGTCAAGAATTTCTTGTCTGAACTTTTTAGGCGCTTTATATGCATCCTCGGAAGGTATTTCAACCTTCTCTGAAGTAGAAGCAACCTGACCTTCCATCATACTGCCGCGAAACGGCATAGGCATCCCTTCGCCAATCATTCCCTGTTTTATGTGTTCTTTTGCCCTCTGCACGCCTTCTTTTGCTTCAGACAGGCGATACAACGAC
>MHYI01000262.1:379-3748 GCA_001828295.1 Planctomycetes bacterium RBG_16_41_13
TCAATGACCGCACCTGAAATATCCTGCCCGTCCAGCCTTTGCTTTGCGCCGGACATGGAATTTGAAGCCATCTCCAGTTGCCTGCTTGCCTCTTCGTCCATGAACGGAGCCTGGCTTGCAAGCTGCTCTAACATTTCCATAAGTTCCTCTGTTTCGTTTTTATACTCTCCCTGTTTCCCTGCATACTTTTTCAATGTCTCCTGATCTTCCTGGGTCATGCCGGCGATTTGGTGTTCATCGAGGAATTTCATTATAGATTCAAGATCCTGTACTATTTTTTGACTTTGTTTTGCCGCATCGTCGATCTGTTTTGTTGTTTTAAGTTCTTCTTCCGATAGCCGTTCTTTCCCCGCCTCTTTTCTCATTTCAATAGAGTCTTGCATACGGTTATTCCACTGATTTGTATCCCTTGCAATTTCCCGTGCCAATGCTAATGATTCCTCTATCTCTCTGCCTTTCAGCATTTCTTCCAGATGCTGAAGCGTTTCTTCCGTCTGTGGTAATTCCTTATCAATAGAAAGGAAATCTCTTTGCAGAGGGTCCCTGTTAATCTCCCGGTTCAGCTCCGCATTTTTCCTTGTCAGCCCGGATAACTTCGCCGGTTCCTCTTTAGACATGCCGGATTTATTATCGTTTTCAAACAAATCGCTAAACCGGCTCGCGGGGAATTCTCTTTGTCCGGAAAACTGCTGCAACTGTTGCAACTGCTGTTTCGTTTGAAGATATTCCTGCAGCAATTCATTCTTTGCCAAATATTCTTTTGTCCCCGCAATATCCTGTTTTAACCCTGCAATCCTTTTTTCCTGTTTTTCAAAGAAGGACTTTAACGTTTCATTGGTTGATTCTGAGACACGTTTTTGAACATCTTGCCTTAAATCTTCCGTTTTCTCCGCCAGAGTTCTTTGCTTATTTTCCAGTTCCGACAAATTATCCATCATCGTATCCATCTTTTTCAGGGTATCGGAATAAAATGAATCCGTCAGCCCCTGCGAGGCGGAATTCATCTGATCCATCATCTTCTGCAAAGAAGAAAGCATCCTTTTGGCCGCCTCTATAGCGGTTTCACTATCGCCATTTTTGAGTGCGTTCTTCATCTCGTTTAAATCGCCCATAATGTCATCCTGTTCAATCCCCTTCATTGCATCTGCGTTTAAGAATTCATCCATATGCTCACTCTGCGCCATTTGCATAAGCTTCATCATCATTTGCCGGATAGCGTTTTCAATGTTGTTTAATTCAGCAAGCGCCTTTTCGTTCAGTTCCATGTCCCCGGTTTCACGCATCTGATTCAGTAATTTTTCAAGAGTGTTCTGCGATTGAATCAGATTATTCCCCGTATCTATTACATCATCCAATTTTTGTTTTTGTATCATTTCATTAAGGAATAGTATCATATCTTCCACTTCCGTCACTTCCCTATCCTGTATTAGCTGTAGTTCCATTAACATTGCCAGGGGCACATTCTCACCCGCCAGGGTGAGCATCTTTTTTTGTATGGCCGTTTGTTTTTGTTCCGTCACATCGCGAAACTTTTTTCTCAAATTTTCCAGTGCGTAGTAAACACTGTAATTTGCCTTGGCATCTTCCTGCATACCAACCAGAATATCCGTAAAAAGGCGGTTGATAACGCTCACCCGTTCATTGATAATATCCTGCCTCATAAGCAGGTACTCTTTTGATGCACATTTTTCATCATCAATCCTGTTCACAAGGTCGTCCGACAACAACCACAGCGCTTCTTTCACGAGCAATTCCTGCAATTGAATCAATTCCTGGTGTTTTCTCCTGGAACTATAAATCTCCAGATAATACGTTTTGGATTTGCCGGTTTTTGGCCCTGATATCGTATCGTTGTCTTTTACTTCAATATAGTACGCTACCTTGTCGTCCGGCTGCAGGCGCAATTCGCTCAAAGACCATTTGTACGTTCCGTTGTATAATAATTGCCTTTTATCAAAACGGGACAAATGCCTTGTGTTTTTTTCATTTCCAACTTCATATACAAGAGAAATCTCCGCCAACCCATAATCATCTTTTGCATTGTACTGAAGGTTTACAACATCTTTTTCATTTACCACCAAATCCTTTGCCGGAGCAATAACAGTCGTCTCAGGCGGCAGGTCGGGAATAACTTCAACCGTATATAATGCAGGGTCTCTGGTAATACGCCCGCTCAAATCCTTTATCTCAAAACAATAAGAGCCATTCTCCAGCACCTGCAATACGCCGCTCATAGCCTTGTTGTTTTCAACCGCAAGCGGAATTGTTGTAGACTCGTTATAAATGATTTTTGCTGATGTTACGGGACGACCGCTTACGGCGCTGATTTGCGCCTCACTCCCTTTCAAGGCTTTGATATTGCCGCTCGTGTTGTATATCGTCTTTGTCTCCAGCCCGGAATAAAGAGGATATCGGTAGCATACGGTAATATCGCCAATAACAGGGACGCCTGAAACTGCAAATGGCTCTCCGCCGATGCTGCCGCTGTCGCTGAGATAGCCAAATAAAAGCGGTATGTTTTTGTCCAGAGAAGAACGCTGAAACGCATACACCGTTCCGAAAAGAAGCACGGAGAAAATAAGGAGTGTATTGCCGAGGATGAGAGGTTTTTTATTAACTACGGATTGCAGGTCTAATTGTTTCAGTTTCCTTGCGGCTTCATCAACAAGCATAGAGACCATCTGCCCGGAATATTTTATCTTCTGTGTGCTTCGTTGCGTCTTTGTCAGTTGCAAAGAGCTGATAAGCACATTATTCAAAGAAGGGTATTTTTGTTCTATCAGCAGCGCGATCTTTTCTTTATTTATTGACAGCAACGGTATCAGTAGTATTTTAAAAAACACGACCAATAGTAAACCAAGGCAAAGCATATAAAATGCTCCAAGACCTCCGGGGAAACGCAAAAGTGCGGCAGCAGTAAATGCCCCAATCATCATCAAAAATATTCCCAGTGAAAATATCAGGGCAATGCCGCCGAAGAATCTGTTTACCATGATATGCTTGCATACCAGGCGCAAAGACATATTTATTGTACTCTCACTGCTTTTAGACTTTGCGTCCCTGAAGTTCAGCAGTTTGACAATATCGATCAGATTATTTACTATTTTATTCGTATTTAATAATAATTTTTTCATGGTACTATGTATAAAAAAGCGATTTGTTTTAAGTCTGTGGACAATAGTAAGGGTATGCTTGAAGGGCTAAATTGTCAAACAAAAACTTACGGTTGAAAAACGGGTATATGCTTAACTAAAAATTATTGAAATTCCTAAGCTGGCATAGCCAGAACCAAACACAGAAGAATGTACGATTTACAAAGTACAATGTACGATTTAAATCTAAAATTGTACATCGTACTAGGATTTCACC
>MHYI01000262.1:3808-4294 GCA_001828295.1 Planctomycetes bacterium RBG_16_41_13
TAAGGTACTAACTGGCCTATGAAAATTCTCGGAATTGACCCAGGAACGCTGATTGCAGGATATGGCGTAATAGAAAAATCCGGTGCGGAAATAAAAGCGGTCGCGTATGGTTCTATAAAAACCGGCAAAAACCAGAATTTCCCGGAACGCCTCAAAACAATATACACAGGGGTAACAGAGTTAATATCTATGTATAAGCCTGATCACATGGCGGTAGAAGAGGTTTTTTACGGCAAAAATTTTAAAGCAGCCATTAAAATGGGGGAAGGCAGGGGCATTATCTTTCTGTGCGCTGCGATGGCAAATATTCCTATTGCTGAATATGCGGCCAGAGTGGTGAAGAAAGCGGTTGCCGGAAACGGAAATGCCCATAAAGGCAAGGTGCAGGAAATGGTAAAAGCCATACTTGGTCTGCCGGAAATTCCGCAGCCGGAGGACGCATCTGACGCCCTTGCCATCGCAATTTGCCACAGCCATCGTCTGTAA
>MHYI01000262.1:4396-4509 GCA_001828295.1 Planctomycetes bacterium RBG_16_41_13
ACGAAACAAATCCGAATAACAAAGCATAAAATTCAGGCTCTTCGTGTACTCGTGTGGGTAAAATTTCGGTATAGTTCTTTCTCTACACCATAGAACACAAGGGTTTCAGAGGA
>MHYI01000262.1:4535-6508 GCA_001828295.1 Planctomycetes bacterium RBG_16_41_13
TGGCTCATAGCCATCAGCTATCAGCCATCAGCCATCAGCCATCAGCTAGATGCATTACTTCTTCTTGTTTTTCTTCGTTTCCAGTACAAACTCGATTTCGATTGTATCCGTTTCGTCTTCTTCGAGTTCAACTGTTTGTTTTGCCTTTTTATAACCCTTTTTCTTTGCAGTGATTGTATAAGTATCCGCTTCCAGTCCGCTCAATTTGAAAGAACCGCTTTCGCCAGAGGCTGTGTTTTTTTTTGTGCCTGAGGACTTACCTTTGCATTGCACGGTCGCTTCGGCAACGGCATTGCCTGACAGGTCAATTACACTGCCGGATATGGTATCGGTGATGCTGAGGGTACTGAACGAAGCTTCATCACCATACGAAGCGCCTTCTGTGTTTTCCGCGGCAATTCTGAAATAATACGTAGCGCCGGTGGATAATCCGCTTAAATCAAAAGACAGCGAAGTATTATCTGCGCCGCTAATGTTCTGCGAGGGACTGCTGTTGCCGTATGAATCGGATGTGGTATCGTACTCAAACCATGCGGTTGTTGGTAAACCGTTGGCATTCGCCGTACCGTTTAAGATTGCTGAATTTATTGTAATGCTTTTTGCCGATGAAGTAGTTACTGTAGGAACCGCCGAGGAAAGGTCGCTATCGAGTTTGGATACAAAAGCAGAGCCGCTGTCATTATATGTGGTCTCATAGGCGGCGTCGGTTGTCGGAAAATCATCTGATTCGGTAGACCCTGCTACATAGACATATCCTCCTGAATTTATGGCAATAGCGCTCCCGCTTTCAGAATAAGACCCGCCCAATAAAGTAGCAGCGAGTAAATACATAAGATCTTCATTGAACTTCGCCACAAACGCATCAGAATCCCCGCTAAAAGAGGTATCATAGCCCTTTGTGCTTACCGGAAAATCGGATGAGGCCGTTTTGCCCGTTACATACACGTTTCCCGTGGAATCAACAGAAATATCATTTATACTGTCGGCAGAAGACCCTCCTAAAAAAGTAGAGGCAATTAATTTTGAGAGATTCCCGCTCAGTTTTGAAACAAACGCATCGGTGCCGCCGTTTGCGACAATATCATAAGAGTTCGATACCGTTGGAAATGCAGTAGAGCCGGTGCTGCCTGCTACGAATATATTCCCTTCATGGTCAATAGCAATCGCATTCCCGTAATCGTAGGTAGCGCCTCCCAGGTATGTTGATGCGATTAAATTTGTCAAATCAGCGTCCAGTTTTGCTACAAAAGCATCTTCTATATTGCCGGTATCGTTGTATGCAGGGTCATATGCCTCGGTAGTTGTGGGAAAGTCTGATGATGCTGTTTTTCCGCAAACATAGAGGTACCCGTCAGCATCTATAGTGACGGAATTTATTCTATCATAGGCGGAACCCCCCAGATAGGTGGAAGCCGTCAGGCTTGACAGAGTACTATTTAATTTTGCGATAAAGGCGTCGTCATAATTATATGAAGTACTGTACGCATCTGAAGATGTCGGAAAGTCCGATGACGACGTATAGCCGGCAATAAAAACAGAACCACCCGAATCAATGACCGCCGAATAAACCAGGTCGCTTGAAGAACCTCCCAGATAGGTAGATGCGGAGAGGGCTGTTAGATTTTTGTCGAATACGGAAACAAAAATGTCATAGGCTCCGCCGTTAAAAGAAGCGCTGTATGCGTTCGGGGTGACAGGAAAATCGTTTGATGAGGTGTAACCGGTTACAAAGATATTTCCTGAGGAATTAATGATAATTTTCTGGCCATAATCATAGGATGACCCTCCCAAAAATGTTGCAGCGAGAAGATTGGTAAGTTCGCTGTCAATTTTTGCTATGAAAACATCTTCAGTGTAAGTACTTTTTGAAGATTCATATACTCCGGTCGTAGTGGGGAAATCCGATGAAGATGTTGCGCCGGTCATGTATATATCGCTATTTGTTCCGATAGCAATAGAACGAACGGTATCAT
>MHYI01000262.1:6572-7380 GCA_001828295.1 Planctomycetes bacterium RBG_16_41_13
GTACTTTCCCAAGGCAAAACCGTAAATGAACTGAGCATCGCTGACGGACAGTTGTCCCGAACTTACATGGAGTTGCTGGCTATGAAGAGAGGGGAAGGGATTTGCGGTGCGGGCATTTTGTAAGAAATATGAGGCATCCACCGTTCTTCTTTCGCCGTCAATTTCCTGGTAGGCAAAGGGTTTGGTAAAGGTGACAATCCCCAGTTCTGTTAACACTTCCAGTGCGCCTCCTTTATTTACCCGGACTGACTTTGCTCCGTTCAGCTTCATTTTGATTAATTCAGGGCTTGCATCCGGTGCTAAGTAAAACAACTTTTCTACATTATTGCCATACGCCTTTAGTTTTAAAGTCACACCCTTGTATATTTCTCCAAGTGATACCGTGTCATACGTGGAAATATCCGTTTTCCATTGAGACGGATCATTGCCTTTGAGGTAATTTACCCTGGTGATTGCTTTTCCTTCACCGCGTATCGTTTCTATTTTGCCCCCGACAATTTCCTCCTCCAGGGCAACCCCGCGTATTGATGCTCCCTTATGAGAAGAACTCTCCGCATCCTCTACGCCGGGGAGTGAATATACGATATGCCCCGTATGGGTAACAAACACTGTTCCTCCGAAAGTAGAGGCGTAATACCTTACCCTTCCGTCTCTCTGTCCCTGGTTTGCGATAAAAGGAATGTGCAGTTCCTTTGATTTTTTTAAAACGTCTGCCCTTGAAGGCGCTGTTGCTTCCGTTTGGTTTGCCAAAAGAGGTGCAGCAAGAAAAAAAACTACCAGGAATATTGCTGACGTTGCGAATAGTTTC
>MHYI01000263.1:0-1931 GCA_001828295.1 Planctomycetes bacterium RBG_16_41_13
TAGTCCATTTAAAGGAGGAAGAAAAAGAATACACGGACAAAACAAGGATTTCATCCATCATCAGGAAATATTCAAACTTTGTAAGTTTTCCGATAATGGTCTGCGGTGAAAAGGCAAATCAGGTCACCGCCCTGTGGAAAGAACCCAAAAAGAATGTTACCGCGGAACAATACGAGGAGTTTTACAAGTTCATCGCAAACGTTGAAGAAGCGCCCCTTTTCCATTTGCATACCTCCGCCGAGGCGCCTATTCAGTTTTACAGTATCCTCTATTGCCCGGCGGTAAATTATGAATCGGTTATTTTAAAAAAACTGGAACACGGTATTCAGCTATATTGCAATAAAATCCTCATTCAGGCAGACTGCAAGGCGCTTTTGCCGGAATACCTGAGATTTATTCGCGGCGTAGTGGACTCTTCCGATATTCCATTGAATATTTCGAGGGAGACATTTCAGGACAACCGGGTTATCCAGAAGATGAAAAGCATACTTATCAGGCAAGTCCTGGGCCTTTTACAGGATATCGCAAAAAACGATAAGGAAAAGTATGAAACCTTCTGGAAGCAATTCGGAAGAATATTAAAGGAAGGGGTACACTTTGATTTCGAGAACAGGGAAGCAATTGCCCAATTAATGCGGTTTAATTCTTCGCAATGCAAAGATGCCGGTGAGCTTGTTTCGCTGAGAGAATACACGGAAAGAATGAAACCGGAACAAAAAGAAATATACTATATAACAGCCGTAAGCCGGGACACTATCGAGAAAAGCCCCCATCTGGAAATATTCCGGAAGAAAGGCGTCGAGGTGTTGTACTTAACCGACCCCAACGATGAATTCCTCCTTTCCGGCCTCGGGGAATTCGAAAAAAGACCCATCCGTTCCGCAGATCAGGCAAATATAGATGTGTTGAAAGATGCCGATAAGGGGATTGTCGATACGTCTTCAGAACCGCAAAACTATGAAGTGATATTTAAACATCTTTTAAAGACCATGAAGGTCTGCCTGGCAGACAAGGTAACAGACGTCACGGAATCCCACCGGTTGAGCGAAAGCCCATGCTGTCTGGTAAGTCCTGATACTTCGCCAAGCGTTCACGTCCAGAAACTCATCCACATGATGGACAAGAATTATCAGATGCCAAAAAAGATTATGGAAATTAACCGAAAAAACAAGATGATTCAAAACATGGCAAGGATGAACGAAATACCGGACAATCAGCAGATCGTCGGGAAAATAATCACACAGTTATACGAAAATGCACTGATGCAGGACGGCGTAGTCTTTGACCCCACGGCAATGGTACCACGGGTAAATGAACTCCTTGAGGAATTAACCAATGCAAAACTGGGAGAAGGGAAGAAGATTATTATTTAAACAAGCTTTGTAGTAGTGTGCGGACAGGAAATGTATGGTAGCAACAAACTGTAGAGACGCATTGCATGCGTCTCTTTGTGCGGCGTAAAGGTATTACTATGGCAGAGACAACACCCTGGCAGATGGATGAAGGAAGAAGGCGGAAAGATGAAGGATAAAGAAAAGGTGAAAATCGGACGATGGAAAGATAAAGACAATTCTCAAAGTTATCCCTTATCTTTCATCCCTTATTCTTACTTTTAAGAAGGATTCTGGAAAATGATTACGGACTACCATGCAATATATTACGCGCATGAACTATGCCGGGTGGGCGGCAGTGGTGTCGACCGGATTGGCCGTCTGTTTTGGTCGGTTACCCGGCACACCCTTAAAGCCTATGCAGATTTCAAGGTAGCCAGACCGTCCCGGTCTGGTTCTCTGCATATCGGATTAGACAACCAATCACTTCAAACATCCGAAGGCGAAAATCTACCGCATTGGACATGTGATAATGCGATTTATCATGTTTCATTTCGTCTAGCTGATTCTGTACCGAACTCCAGGCGGAATGAATGGCTT
>MHYI01000263.1:2025-2525 GCA_001828295.1 Planctomycetes bacterium RBG_16_41_13
GAATCGAATTTTTTTTGGACGCAGGCCATGGCGATTGTCATCTGAAAAAGCCAGAAATCGCTGAAATAGTCGCAGGGGCACTGAAACATTTCGAAGGGGAACGCTATCATTTGCACGCATAGTGCGTAATGCCGAATCATGTACATGTAATCGTTGAGGTAGCCAGAGACAAGGTAGCCAGTACATCCCGCTCTGGTATAACCCCGAAAAAAACAGACCGGGACGGTCTGTCTACCATCATTCATTCATGGAAATCGTTTACCGCTCATGAAGCAAACAAACGATTAAATCGCAAGGGCGATTTCTGGCAACACGATGCGTACAACCATATTATTCGTTCAGAGAAAGAATATCGCTTCCAGCTCAACTATGTCTGGGAAAACCCTGATAAGGCAGGGCTGGATAGATGGCAATGGCGGTGGAAGATGCCAGACCGGGACGTTCTGGCTACCATACCCAATGCCGTAAAGCAGATCGAATCCTCCGGGAAGAAGGGAGGC
>MHYI01000263.1:2542-2712 GCA_001828295.1 Planctomycetes bacterium RBG_16_41_13
AACCCAGAGACCCCAAGCAACACGCCTTTCGCAACAAGCGGGTCTTAAATAGGACTATAGCGAAAAATCTGAGCGCGGGTGAGAAAACTGCAATCGCGTTTTTGTATTTCTTGAAGTCGCTCGGAGGCAAGTCCTTTTCTTTAAAGGATGGGATGGTTGTTATTGATGAT
>MHYI01000263.1:2783-2962 GCA_001828295.1 Planctomycetes bacterium RBG_16_41_13
TTTTAAATGGGCAAACTTAAAGAAGTGTCTGGCGTATTTAGTCAGGGCAAAAATCCTTGATGAATTGGGGGAAAAGCGTTCGGGAGACACATCCATTAATAATGCTGTAGAAGAGATCAGCAGCTTTTTTTCGCATATTTTCTGCGCGAGCGCATTGTTTTGAAGAACTGCCGCCCCTC
>MHYI01000263.1:3074-4129 GCA_001828295.1 Planctomycetes bacterium RBG_16_41_13
ACACATCCATCTCTCATAAGCTGACGGACAAACCCCTTTCGCTTCATAATACAATTTCTTTCGTCTGGTACTCTTCTGGCACGTCATCCATCACCATTAAAAGATATGCATCTTTAATATTTTCTTCCAACTCCTCAAGCGTTTCGCCCTGTGTCATAATTTCCGGGCGTTCAAGAAGTTTTCCAAGCCAATATTTTTCACCCTTCCAATAAACCATGGTCATCTTTGTTTTCATGGTACGCTCCTACATTGCGCCAATAGGTTAATTCACCGTAATATTATTGCAAATAGCCTGTAATTTCAAAAAAGGATGCGCGATACAAAACCGCTGGCTCAGCAGCTTTTTTTCGCATATTTTCTGCGCGAGCGCATTGTTTTGAAGAACTGCCGCCCCTCCCTTAATCTTCTTTTCCGTTCCACAGGGTCCTGAAGCATTTTTTTTACTATTCTCAGAATAATGCGTGGCCTGAAGTAGAATTTTTTATAAAATTTTTCCGTCCAAAGGATGATTTCTTCGGCAGGGAGGTCCGGATACTCTATATTGCATAGCTGATGTCCGGAAGAACTTAACATAGTGCCGGTCTTTAAGTATCCGTTCTTTTCGCAATAATCATAAAACTCAGTGCCCGGATAAGGAGATGCTATAGATACCTGCATCGTATCAGGGTCCATCTCTATGGCAAACCGGATGGTGTCTTCCATTGAAGACCGGTTCTCCCCCGGCAATCCCAGCATAAAAGTGCCGTGAATTTGTATTCCGAGACTTTTACATTCGCCGGTAAACCGTTTGGCCTGATCAATCGTGATGCCTTTTTTAACGTTTTTCAGAATTTCATCATTGCCGGATTCATAGCCCACCACGAGCAATCTGAGGCCGCCTTCCTTCATCTGTTGCAGCGTTTCCCGGTCCAGGTTTGCCCTTGATGTGGCAGACCACGTAATCCCAAGGTCCTTTACCTTCCGGCTAAACTCCTGCACCCTTTTTCTGTTTGCGGTAAATGTGTCATCGTCAAAAAAAATCTCTTTCACATCGGGAAACCGTTCCTTGCAATACC
>MHYI01000263.1:4226-7640 GCA_001828295.1 Planctomycetes bacterium RBG_16_41_13
CCGTCCGGAATAAATCGACAGGTACGGATAGCGCAAATAAGGGATTTCGTAATCTTTATAGTTCAAATCACGCTCATAGATTTCCGTTACAAAGGGAAGGGAGTCCAGATCGGTAGTAAATCCACGGTCAGCATTATGAATAACGCCGGAACCGTTCCGGTAACTTATCCCTTTCACCTCTTGCAGTGCTTTGCCCTCCGCAAGTTCTTTAATGGTAATATCAAACTCCCCCCTTGCAACAATGTCCACAATCCTGTCCTCACGCAACGCATCATCCGGCTGTATCGTAACGTGCGGACCAACAAAACAAATGACCGATTCCGGATTGATCTCCTTTATCTTCCTGGCAGTTTCTCTGTCAATGGATAATGTAGGGGTATTTGTGTACATCACTACCAGCTCGTAGTCCCCGGCAAGGGAAACAACCTCATCAATTTGCAGACCTTGCGCCGGTGCGTCAACTACTTTGCTTCCAGGGATGAGTCCCGCGGTATAACACAGCCACGTGGGATACCAGAAGGAACGCACTTCCCTGCGAGCCTGATAGCGCGAGCCGGCGCCGCCGTCAAATTGGTCGAAACAGGGTGGATTTAATAAAAGTGTCTTTTTCATCATGTTTAAAATTAACGCATTTTTTTATTTGATTTGCAATCTTTTTTTTGTATTATCAACGCTTTGCAAAAATAAACATACAACCACATGTAAGGTCTATAATAACAAATAGTTAGAAACCGGAGAGGTTTTTACCAAACATTGTTGTTCAGGAAGCGCTTGTAAAATGTAATTATTTTATCTTCCGTGTTGCAAACGATATTCGTCGTGTGTAATTTTATCCTTTTGTGCTTATAATGATGCGTCGTTAAATCAACCATGGCCATGGCCGTATATTGCTTCTCCATACTCACATTCTTATCGTTTGCCTACTATATTGCTGCGTTTTTATGTACTTTGACGGTATTCAGGAAGAAGGTAAGGGAAACAGATATGCCTCATTTAGAGGGGATCAGTTTTTTAAAACCCATTACCGGCGAGGTATACAATTTATACAACAATATCAAATCCTTCCTTGATTTAAGAGCCATTCCCATAGAAATGCTGTTTGGCGTCAGTTCAAAAGACGATCCTGCCTATGACATTTTAACAAAACTGGAAAATGAATATCCCGGCATCTGTAAGATAATCTTGTGCAACAACCATAAGAAATATTCAAACGAAAAGGTGGGAAAGCTCATTACCCTTACGGAACATGCACAGTATGATATCATTAATATTTCCGATGCCGATGTATTAGTACCGCAGGATTTCCTGCAATCGCTGACCCATATAAAGAACGCCGGCATGGTTACCAATTTGTATCGGGGCATACACAACGAAGGGATTGGGGGGCACCTCGAGGTTATCACAATACTCTCTGACATATTCCAGGGCGTGTGTATGGCAAAAATTTTTCATGGAATAAATTACGGTTTTGGGGCGTCAATGTTTCTTACAAAACAGTCGCTGGAATCGATTGGCGGGTACGAAGCGTTAGGCAATATGCTGGCGGATGATTACCACCTCGGAAACAAAATCAGTAAAAACGGAAAACCCGTCACGCTCTCAACAATTCTGGTAAATACCGTTGTCGGGAAATCGAATTTTAAGAATTATTTTGTACGCCAATTACGATTATGCAAGACGTACAGGGTCTCAAAACCTGTCGGATATTTTTTATTTGGCATATCTTTCGGTTCTGTCTGGTCGCTGCTATTGTGTTTTTTTACTTCTTTTTCTCTCCACGCTCTCTCACTTTTTGGCACGGCAATCATTCTGCGTTTTCTTAGCATTACCCTGACGGGAACCCTGCTGAGCAAGATTCCCTTTTCATGGGTGTATTTGCTCGTCCCTATACAGGAATTTTTGGGGTTTTATACATGGTTATTGAGTTTCTGCGGCAACAAAATCACCTGGAAAAATAAAAAATTTGTCCTGGGCAAAGACGGAACGATTGCTCAAATCAACCCTGAGTAACAAGGTAAACGCCAAATACTATCACTGCGGTTCCCGCCCACCTGAGAGGGCTAATCTGCTCTCCTAGCATGAAGGTAGCCAGAAAGGCGGTCATTATATAACAGAGAGCTGTCAGTGGAAGCACCATGCTTAATTTCGAGAAAGAAAGGATATACATCCATGAAAAAAATCCGATTGCATGAAAAAATATCCCGAAAACGATCCATGGATTTCTCATGACAACCAGTGCGTAAAAAAGTATTTCCCTTACACTGTATGCGGTAAGTTCTCCTATACCCACCATCCCTTTGCTCAAAAAGGCATGCCCGAAGGCTTGTGCTATGAGCATGAAAAACAGGAACCCAAACGTTTTTATCATTGTTGCCCCTTTATTTCTCTATAAGTAATAATCCTGATATCATTTTCCACAAAACATTTTTTTACATCCTTGTCCATAAGCGCTCTGAAGTCAGCATTATGCTGCTCCGGGTGACAATATATTTCAAAAGGCGTGGTATCAATTCCCGGAACGGTCTTCTTCAGGTAATCACCCGTAATGCTCCCTGATTCCAGAAGGCCTATTACCAAAGGAATATGTCCGATCCCGTATTCTTTTAGTAACGGCTTTGCTCTGCGGGCGAGTACGTCAAAAATAATTTTATGGCTTATTTTATACAACAACTTTTTTCCCGATACGAACAAATTCATAAATAAAGGTTCACGGGTTATCCTGATATAGGGGATGTTGTATGCCTTGCATAATTCCACTGCATGCCATATTACCGATGGATGAAGATGTATGTTTAAGTGACCGTCCAAATGCCCCAGAGGTATTCCCGCCTCTAACGCCTTTTCTATTTGCGCCCTGATTTCGCGTCGTATCTGATCCGCAATTCCCCTTTTAAAGAAAAGATTCATCCCCGCAAAAAATGGGTTTTCGCAAAAATTTCCCTTAACATCCGTAAGTCCGGGAATATCCTTATGCTTTAACACCGAATGCCCCTGGAGCAGCGTAAGATGAATGCCCACGCCAAGTCCCGGATTACCCTTAATAATGCTACAGGCTCCGGGAAACGCCATCCCCCCCGCCATTAAGCTGGCACTGGATAAAACACCTCCCCTGAACGCTGTTTCCACGCATACATTCACTGAATCAGATTTTCCAAAATCATCGGCATTAATAACGCACTTTTTCATATCGGGACAAAGATACTATAAATACCCCGCTCTTACAATTATTTTTAAGTTGAAGTTATTCATTATTATAGGGTAGAAATATACGATACCTATTTGTATGGGTATTTCACAGATAAGGCATTGTATAGTAATATAGCTCTTATAAAACAAACACCCCGTGGGGGGGGTACAAACTTTAATCCACAGAGAATCATGTTACATAAAACAAACGTTGTACTGAATATTTCC
>MHYI01000263.1:7683-7915 GCA_001828295.1 Planctomycetes bacterium RBG_16_41_13
CAATTTATTTTGCCACACCTTCTTTCCGGAGAACAGAATTACCCCCTGCCGGGTTGTTCTACATCAGAAGCGCTGTTTCGTCATTGATAGTAAAGATACGGAGATTGCAAGGTGTTTGAAATCATTGCCGGAAAAATCGCGGCCATTGCGTGTTCACGTCCTAAAATAGTAGTATTTATTGCCCTCCTGCTTACGCTCATTTCATCGCTCTATACGGTAAAATATTTAACAT
>MHYI01000264.1:0-962 GCA_001828295.1 Planctomycetes bacterium RBG_16_41_13
CCCAATCGACATTGCAAAATCAATTTATGGAAGAGTTAAAATGGTTGCAGGAAGAAAGTGTTGTTTCCACCGCATCACGCCGTGAGCAGAAAGTTTCAGAAACACCTGCGGCAGTCTTTGTCATTTCACAGGAAGATATCCGCCGTTCAGGCGCAAACAGTATTCCTGAAGTACTCCGGATGGCGCCAGGGGTACACGTTGCACGGATTGATGCAAATAAATGGGCAATAACGATGAGAGGATTTACGAATCGATATGCCAACAAATTACTTGTTTTGATTGACGGACGCACCGTTTACACCCCTTTGTTTTCAGGAACGTACTGGGATGTTCAGGACACGATGCTGGAAGACATCGAACGCATTGAAGTCATTCGCGGTCCGGGAGGCACTCTATGGGGCGCAAATGCCGTTAACGGAATTATAAACATCATCACAAAAAGCGCTAAAGACACTCAGGGTGGACTCTTCACAGGAAGCGCAGGCAGCGAAGAACGAGGCATGGGAGGGCTTCGTTACGGCAGTAAAATAGGAGACAATGCTTATTTTCGCATCTATTCAAAGTACTCGAACCATGATGATTTCGTCCTCGAATCAGGTGACAGCGCAAACGATAGTTGGGAATCAGCGCGTGCCGGTTTCAGGGTTGATTGGGATTATTCGGGGAAAGATGTGTTAACATTCCAGGGCGATATTTACACGGGTGATGAAAGCGAAACGAATAATTTCAGACAGGGTTCTGACATCTATGTATCAGGCGGTAATTTACGGGCCAACTGGAAGCATGCCATTTCGGATACTTCAGAAATGATGATACAGATGTATTACGACAGAACAAACCGCATAACTTCAAGTATTGAGGAAGAACGCGACACATTCGACATTGATTTCCAGCACAATTTACGACTTACCGGATGGAATGAGTTTATATGGGGGCTTGGATATCGTTACACTTATAACGAT
>MHYI01000264.1:1164-3139 GCA_001828295.1 Planctomycetes bacterium RBG_16_41_13
TATGGGCTGCCGTTTCACGAGCAGTGCGAACCCCTTCCCGCGTCGAATCGGATATGATAATTGATTATTCGCCCTATTACTACTTTACCGGCAACGATAATCTGGAGGCGGAAAATCTTTTGGCCTATGAAATAGGATACCGTATTCAGTTTACGAAAAAACTCTCAATGGATATTGCCGCGTTTTATAACATGTATGACAGCATAATAAATGATGTCAATGATGAAACGTTTGAAAATGTTTTTGACGTAGAAAGTTATGGCATAGAAACAACCTTAAACTGTCAAATAACCAATCAATGGAGATTAGTCCCAGGTTATACCTATTTTGATATTGATTCTACTAATTTTACTTCAACTGATCCCCTGTCAGACCCTCACAGTCAATTCAATATCCGTTCATTATTAAACCTGCCGCACAACATGGAACTCGACGCAGCCCTCTTTTATGTTGACAGTTTTACCACCCTTGACAGATCTATTAATGACTATCTTCGTCTTGACGTCAGACTCGGATGGCACATTACAAAATACCTTGAAGCAAGCCTCGTGGGGACAAATTTACTTGACGACAACCACCTTGAATACAATGCCAGATCTGTAGCGCCTACCGAAATAGAACGAGCTGTGTATGCAAAATTAACATGGAGATTCTGATGTATTCTACCAAAAGCATTTATTTCCCCTAAAATTTTATACTTCGCTACATGATCAAATCTGCCTATTTACAAATGATGATTATCCGGGGACTTTCCTTTCTCTTTTCCGTAAAAGCATCCCTTTGTTATCTAATATTGATATTTTTTTTCGTAGCAACACCTTGTCACACCGGGCTCGCGGCCTTTGGCGAATCAAAGTGTACGATATATTTTTATAACCCGGAATCAAATATCGACAACTATGCCTCTCTGAAAACAAAATTCGACCTGTACTTAAAAAAAACCGGCCCATACCAGTTTCAACCCTTCAGCGACAGAAACACTTTTGAGAACAAAACCAGAGGCCAGCATAATTGCGTTTTTATCCTCTCGAGCTGGTATTATAAAGAATTAAGGGATTTTACTTCTCTCAAACCTGTTCTCATAGGCACATTAGACGGCAATTCTATACAAAAAAAGGCGCTTATCGCCAAGAAAAACATCGATTCCCTGTCAATGCTGAAGGGCAGCAGCATTGCTTCTTCGGGCAGCAAGGAATACACGGTAAAATTTCTCCAGTCGATGCTGAAGGGAGATGACAAAAACATTCTCGAATCACTTCAAATTCTCAATGTCCCCAAGGATATCGATGCGCTTATCTCGGTTGGTTTCGGCCTTGTTCAGGCAGCATTGACCACTGAATACAGCATTGAGATGCTTGCGGACATAAATAATGGATTATATAAAAACCTTTCCGTTCTTGCGGTAAATGAAAAATCCCTGCTTCCGGTTGTGGCAATACCGTCAGAATACGGAAAAGGGACGACGGAGTTGCTGGAAATAATTAAAAATATGGAGAAAACGCCTGAGGGGAAAAATAATCTTCAGATGTTTGGAATTGATGGCTGGAAAATGCTCGACGAAAGTGATTGGGAGTTATTGCGCTAACGGCGAGAGACCTCCGACCGGAAAAAGAGAGAGAAACCACAGATTTCACCAATTGTAAGGATACATCGCATAGAAAGTATTTCATGATCATGACTGTTAAAAATCTGACAAAAAAGATTAAAAACTGCACACGTAAAAAACCGGCCGAAAGGATTCTCCTTATCACGCTTTCGATGCTGCTGGCTATGGCGGTTTTTCTGCCCTGTATGTTACCGGCAGATGAAAAAAGCGGGGCATTGATCATTAATTCCAATGAGTCCGTAAAAAAATATTCCCTGATACAAACCGTATTTAAAACTCATTTTGATGGCACAGTTGCGGAAATTGATATAGGGAGTAACTGGCTTGATGAAAAGACCGTAGAAAAAACGCTATTAAACAAAAATCCCG
>MHYI01000264.1:3152-3841 GCA_001828295.1 Planctomycetes bacterium RBG_16_41_13
TATAGGTTCAAAGGCTTACCTTATGGCATGCAGGGTTGCGAAAGACGCAAATATCATTTACTCTTTGGGTATTAACTGGCAGCGTTTCACGATAACCGACAAAACATATGTTATCGCCAGCGAAGTCCCTCCCCTTACAAACGCAATGATGTACCGCTATTTCTTTCCTGATATAAAAACGGTGGGCATTCTCTATAGCAAAAATCACAATAAAGAATGGTTCAGGGCAGCGGTTACCGAAGCCGAACAAGCCGGCATCCAAATTATAGGGAAGTCTATCACAAAAGAAAAGGAGGTAAACAATGCGCTCAACTACCTCCTGCCAAAGGTTGATGCCCTCTGGTTAATTTCAGACCCGGTTATTCTTTCCGGTATGGAACAGGTGAAAGAAATCTTTGCTCAATGCGATGCAAGAAAAATACCTGTCTTTTCCTATGATCAACTCTTTACAGATTTCGGCGCATCGTTTATCATTTCGGCGGATGTCGCCACAATGGGAAAACAAGCCGCTAAAATAGCGCAAAATCTTTTATCAAACAAGGACGCTGTCGAAAAGGTACAAAATCCGGCGGGCACTTATATAGCCATAAACGTTAAAAAACTGGAACGGTATGGCATAAAACTGAATACAAAGGCATTTTCTTCTGTGAATGAGTTTATTGAATAACTTTTAAGGTAATATAGTATCA
>MHYI01000264.1:3905-5157 GCA_001828295.1 Planctomycetes bacterium RBG_16_41_13
TTTTATTAAATAATTCTTAACTTAATGACATTGGGTTGCAAACTTAAACCGGCAAAAAACTAAGATGTAACGAATAAACGATATGGCGAGAACTCTTCAATTTAAAAACAGCATAAAATGGAAACTCCTTATCACGATGCTGGGGTTGATTATTGGCCTTCTGACAATATTGACCTTTGTTCAGATTTATTCTCAAAAGGAAATATTGACAGGGGAACTTGAACAACGGATTGAGTTAATAAAGGATAATCTGCGCAAGCAGGGAAAAACCCTTTCCGACAATCTGGCGTTTCAGGTGGAAGATGCGCTTGCATCATTTAACCTCCTGGATATCTTCAGCAAGACAAATAAAGCCGTGAGGGAAAATACCGATTTGAAATATATCATCCTCACCGATTTAAAAGGTTTTGCACTCATTCACACATTAAAACCAGAACTCAATGACAGTGTCCTCTCAGGCGAAGACGATACATTTGCGATAGCTCAAAAAAATGCAACTATCAATGAGTTTGAAAAAAATGGGACACCCTATATGGAATTTATCGTGCCCATCCGCGTCAGCGCTGATCAGTGGGGAGTACTGCGGCTCGGATATTCACTGGAAAACCTCTATCAGATACTCTCCGCTTCGCGCCACAAAATTAAGGAGCAGATATTCAACATTATAATACGTTCCGGCCTGACGACTATCGTCTTTATTGCGATTGGTTCATGCCTGGTGCTTTTTCTTTCTTCCAGGCTCGCACAACCGCTTATCAAACTGGCGCAAATGGCACAAGAACTTGCAAAGGGAAATTTTTCCGTTTCAGAAAACAGCATCCTTAACTCGAAAGATGAAATTGGCGTGCTCGCACAAACATTCTCCATCATGTCAAAGGAGCTAAAGAACTACTATGAAATATTGGAAGATTACAGCCATTCGCTGGCAATGCGGGTGGAAGAACGGACGGCGGAACTGCTGAAATCAAATAACCTTTTAAAGCAGGAAATCGATGAACGCCAGCGGATTGAAGCGGAACTGGAAAAAGCCAGGGAAGCGGCAGTCGCAGCCAATAATGCCAAAAGCGAATTTCTAGCCAGCATGAGCCATGAAATCCGCACCCCCATGAACGCTATTATCGGCATGTCGGACTTATTATGGGAAACAACGTTGACGCCCAAGCAGTCTGAATACGTTAAGGTGTTTCGCAACGCAGGAGAAAATCTCCTCCAGATAATCAACGACATCCTTGACCTTTCCAAGGTAGAGGCG
>MHYI01000264.1:5185-5792 GCA_001828295.1 Planctomycetes bacterium RBG_16_41_13
TTAATCTGCGCGAACAAATAGAAAAGACGTGCGAAGTCATGGCGTTCCGCGCCCACGAGAAAGGCCTGGAATTGAACTGCCATTTAGCCGCCAATATCCCAGCCTCTTTCATCGGCGACCCTGTGCGCCTGCAGCAGATACTAACAAACTTGATCGGAAATGCCATTAAATTTACCAGGACGGGAGAGATTATTCTGACGGGAAAACAAAATACACTGCCTGGCAAAAAAGGCATGCTGCTTTTTTCCGTTTCTGATACCGGAATAGGCATCCCGGAAGAAAAGCAAGGCATTATTTTTAATATTTTTTCACAGGTGGATTCTTCCACTACGCGTCAATATGGCGGAACCGGGCTAGGACTTGCAATCTGCAAACGCCTGGTTGAATTAATGGATGGAGAAATCTGGGTAGAAAGCATCCATGGCAAAGGAAGCACCTTTTATTTTACCGTAACCTTTGATGTTCATCCTAAACCTCAGGAACAAAAAGAAATACCGTTATCGGGCGCTGAAAAACCACACGTCCTGATAATAGACGACAATGCCACAAACCGCATGATATTACGTGATATGCTGCATGGATGGGATATTCCCGCCGCCGAAGCAGA
>MHYI01000265.1:0-1313 GCA_001828295.1 Planctomycetes bacterium RBG_16_41_13
AAAGCAAAAGGGAAAGAATTATGTCTGCAAAAGTCTCTCAGGACTTATCCACTGCGTCATTCCAAAAAATATGGGACAACGAAGATGACTCAATTTATGACAATCTATAATAGAGGAGATGTCATTCTTGTCCCTTTTCCATTCAGCAACCAAACTACCACAAAGAAGCGTCCATCGGTAATTGTAAGTTCTAATGTTTATAACAATACCTCTTCTGACATTGTTATTATGGCAATTACAGGTAAAACAGGCAAAACTTTTACCATAGGAGAATGTTTAATAGAAGATTGGCAGAGTGCTGGTTTGTTAAAGCTTTCTTCTATCAAACCAGCCATATCAACTATTGAACAAAGACTGGTTTTGAAAAAACTTGGCAAACTTTCGCCTAAAGACCTCATTTTAATGGAAAATGCTATAAAAGAATTTTTAGATTTGAAATAAAGAAGATATTAAAGCATCGATTTTGTATGTCGTAAAGAAAGTATCGCTTGAAGATACTGTTCAAATATTAAAATAATAGTAATTAGGGGACACTTCCCATATTTCTTATAACATCTGTAATTTATTACTGCGTTTAACGGTATAATTTAATTGTATAGGAATTTCCATTTTATTTATGCGGGTTGTAAGCGAAGAGGCTCTTCGCTCTACATTTGAAAGTCCGCCGTAGGCGATAACTTCAGGAATAATTTGTTAGATGCAAAGAATTGAAAAAACTAAAAGTGTAATGTTAGAAAGTATTATCATTGGCGTACCTAACGAAACGTGAAAATCAGAGATACATCCCATATTTCCTGTTTGATCTGGTGGGAAAATAAGGGAAGTGTTCCTATATTTTATTAGAATTTTCACGCAGCCCTATTTTAACCAGTAAATTCGGGCATTTCAACCAGCCTTATCTTTCTCTGTAAAAAAAACACGCTTGAAGAAGGATTAGATACGAATACAACACGAATACTTGATAACGATAGGCCATTGATTCCGTCCGAGGTTAATGGCCTATTTTGTTACCACGGGTTTTTAATTGATTAAATACTATTTTGTGTATATATTCATCGTATACAAATATGGACATACTATCTACTATTGACGGTTTTGAATGGGATAAAGGTAATATTACCAAAAATTGGGGTAAGCACGGTGTTGCTCACACCGAATGCGAGGAAGTTTTTTTCAACAATCCCTTGATAGTAAAGAACGACATAACGCATTCCACGACAGAACCCCGCTATTATGTCCTGGGGAAGACCCAAGTACACCGGCGATTATTTTTGGTGTTTACGGTAAGAAGTAACAAGATAAGGGTAATTTCT
>MHYI01000265.1:1443-2048 GCA_001828295.1 Planctomycetes bacterium RBG_16_41_13
GAAAAGGACGTTATTTCCCAATCTAAAACCTTCCACCGTGTCTATATCAATCAGATTACCCGAATTACTTATTGAAAAGCTAAAGGTTTTGGCAAATGAAAGAGATGTTCCGTATCAATCGTTATTAAAGATATTTTTGGCCGAGCGGGTAGAAAGGGAAATGGTGCATAAAGACTAACCACAGGCATAACTCCATTGTCAAATGCAATAGGATGCCACTGGAATTAATGATTTTTCCGCATAAAGAGGATCCAACTGTTATGCAAACGGCATTAAAGAAACAGACTAAAAAAACATTAGATAAAAAAGTCAGTGACATGGCCGTAAAAAAGCTTAAAGAACTTATCAGGGGCGTCGTGCGTGAAATTGTTGACCCTGATTATGGACTTGAATTAAGACCAGAAGTAGAAGCAGAGTTAAAGGCATCTTTGGGAAGAATTAGGGGACACTTCCCATATTTCTTATAACATCTGTAATTTATTACTGCGTTTAACGGTATAATTTAATTGTTTAGGAATTTCCATTTTATTTATGCGGGTTGTAGAGCGAAGAGCCTCTTCGCTCTACATTTGAAAGTCCGTCGTAGGCGATAAATTCAGGAATAA
>MHYI01000265.1:2059-4945 GCA_001828295.1 Planctomycetes bacterium RBG_16_41_13
AGGGGAACTTTCAGGACTTTTCAAACTAAAAATCGGTGATTACAGGGCTATTTACGAGTTGAGCCACAACAAGAGTATTTTAAAAGACGAATTGGAAGAATACTTTCTGAGACGTAAGGCTTTTTCCCCACAAAGCATTGTACAGGCTATTTTCCACGAAGACACACTGAAAACTATCAGAAAACACCTTAAGAAGGCCACTGGCGTAAGTGCCGACGAAGACGAATTAGCGGACAGAATCAAAGATATGTTGTCCAAAGAGACCTGGAAAGAAATTGGCGACGTGAAGATAAAGCGGAAGAGGAAAACACATAAAGCCAAAACAAGAGACAGAAACAACACCTGCACTACCAGCAGAAGCCACTACACCTGCAACAACAACCGTAGAACCAGACGTTAACAGACCAATATCTTAAGTAACCATTAAATCAATTTGCTAAGCTATGGTTTGGTTAAACGGAACTAATCCTACAATATATGAGTAAAAGGGAAAATACTAGGAATACTTGGAAAGAATTAGTGGTCATTAATATTTCAAAATACTTTATAATATAACCGATTTAACAAACTGTTTTACCAGTTCTACAATGGGAATCAGATTGAATGGGGAAAAGCAATTTCCTATCCTCTGTCAAACGTTATGGGCAAAAAACAAGGAGATGGGATGAACAAAAAATCTATTTCTATTTTGATTGGTTTGATCGTCACCATTGCATTGGGAATTTGCTTTTACTACACACCTCACTGGTCGGTTTCCAATATGAAAAAGGCTGCCGAAAACAGGCAAGCAGGACTACCAGGGCATGATATTGGATATACAGCTCATGAAATTGAAGAGCTTGCCGCTAAAATATCAGAAAAAGGCAGGCAAGCAGAACTATCAGAAGGGAAAATATTAAAAATTATAGAAAAGATTGTCATTGTCTATAAGCTGGAAATGATACAAGCGGGTGATACACCAAAAGAAAAGCTGGCTGTAATGGAAAAGATAAACAATATGATTGACTCTGAAATAAATGCTGTAAAGACACAAGTAGAAAGAGAAAGGGAGCTTGTTGAAGTAGGGAACAAAGAAGGGGAGATATTGTTACAAAACCAAAGGAACGCCTTAATTGATACTGAAACCGGAACATCAAAAAAACAATTAGAAGAGAAAAGGAAATTCATCAAAAAGCAGATAGAACTAGAAATCGAACACCTTGTAAAAATCAAAGAGCGGCAAGCTGCTAGCGAAAAGTATTATAAAGAGCAAATCGAAAAGATAGACACAGTACAGGCTATGGCTGAAGATTTAATAAAAAGGACAGCGGAGTCGATAGTAAAATTAGAGAGGAGTCGGTAGCAAATATTGCCAATACCGGTAGACCGAAAGGCGAGTAGGTATTGACATATTTACTCTTTTCTTTGTCTTGGTTATTTGTATTACTCTTATTGGCTGGGAAATTCTTTATTTCCAGGAACGCAGAAAGAAGCACAGCCATCATTAAAACAGTGCTTAAAAATTGTATTACAGAAAAGAGGGAATCAACCATGTTTAAAACAAGTGCTAAATTTTTAATTATTTTGTCGTTACCCATTATTTTGTTTTCTCAGGAATCCCAGGCATTCCCAGATCGGACGGTGGATGAACTTCACGGTAAAACAATTATCAGTAGTAAAATAAAAGACGGTTTTGGTAATAGAATATTCGTAGAAAAGTCAATAAACTTGGCTTTCGGTTGTGTGGATTTCTCGAAAACGTTAAAAAAACACAAACCAATTCCAGGAGAAAAAACGGCTGACCCGTATGTTATTAAAGCAAGGATAGCAGATGACAAAAAACTATTTATGTTGTCGAGTAAATCATGTGCCGTTGGTGAGATTAATATAATAAACGATGCTTTGGCATTTCTATCACAAGCGGAAACAGAATTAGAGAAAAAGAATTATGCCGCTGCCGATTATGCAGAATGGAAAGCAAGAAGTTTATACGAAGCCGTACACGAGGAATCTTACACCTTAAAACTTACAATAAGCGGTACGAGTGAATGGTGGTTTTTTTCACGGCGTGGGTTTGAAATGACATTTGATAATAATTCAAACATTTATAGCCCGGAAGTATTAGACACAGACTCCCACATTGGATATAACACCAGTCTTACTACAAGCGCAACTATTGCCTTGTCAAAAGATATTATTGAATTGATTAATAAAGCTGAAAAATTAACATGTAAAGTACCCCTAGATACTGAACACAACCCGCAATATTTTTCTATTTTCGAAATCAATGGTTCAAATCTTGGCAATTGGAAAGAAGTTATTAGGGCTAAGTAAATTTCAAAAAATGGGGAACATCCGTTGCAATACCTGTATAACTTAAATCCATCATGAGTATCATGTAATGTTGTATGATGCAACGGTCAAAAATCAAAACCGCGTACAAACGATTGCAACGCGCTCGAATTATTTGGGCGTGTTTGTTGCAGTCCAAATGCGTTGTGGATGTGTTTTACGATGTTTTTAGCCGATGCTTTTTAGTGGCGAAACATCATTTTGATGCCTTGCTGTTGGAGAAGAGTAAAAAAGAATTATTGCAAAGGGATAACTAATGCCATGCCATGCCATGCCATGCCATGCCATGCCATGCCAAACAAAATCAAATTACTAACCATCCAGGAAGCAGCAAATCAATTGCAGAATTTAGGTGATAAGTTTTATTTTTTAAATTAAAGAGGAAATAAGGGAATTTATTGCATGTAGATCAACAATCCTAGAAGTTGATGAATCCAAAAAATCCTTATACTCTGAATGGTATGAACGTAGTAAAGGGTATATGCCTTCACCGGCAAATAACTGCAAAATATCAAAACTGTTAGGGCATCTTAACATAACCATGACCCAGCGTTA
>MHYI01000266.1 GCA_001828295.1 Planctomycetes bacterium RBG_16_41_13
ACATTTGGCACAGATTGATCAAAAAGTGAATACTTTCGAGAAACAATTTAAGGATTTAGATTATACTGCTAAAAATGCGACAACACGCATTGAAATGCTTACACAAAAGAATATGAGTATGGATGCAAAATATTCGAATTTATATGAAACGTTAATTACGATCAGAACCGATCTTGAATCAAAAAACAATTCCATGGAAGCCGCCCTTTCTTATCTCACAAACGATATAGAAGATATTGAAAAACATCTGGGTGAAATCGAGAAGGCAAACGCTGATTTACGCAATCAGATTGCTATCTTGCAAAACCAGCGTTCCCGTATAATGAGCCCAAAAGAAGATACTGCGGTTGCGAAAAAAACAATTACCCCACAAACGAAAGAAACGCCTCGCACAGGCCGTGAACTGATTAAAGAGGGAAAAGATGAAGTAGAATTCCCAGAATACGAGGAAGCACTGGAAAGTAGCAAAGACGAAAAAACGCAGGAGATTCAAACAGATAAAAAACCTTTTGCGCGTGAAGAAACGAAAGAATTATCCGATGCTCAAAAAAAGGAAAGATTACAAACACTCTTAGATGACGCATTAGAGCAATATCGGGAAGGAAACTACCAGGAGGCGATTGCGAGATGGGAAAAGGTGCTTGAACTGGAACCTGATAATCTGGAAGCAAAATTCAATATCGAAATTACCAAAGAAAAAATGAAATCGCTATCCAAAAACTGAGAGAGAAGGAAAGAAGCCCCCATTGGTTAATCCCAATGCCTTCCTTTTTTATGAAAATTGTTTTCCACGAAATACCACATTTTCAATTAAATCAAGCCTTCGGCAATTTTTTTGCAACGCCTATGCAGGGGTGAGCCATCTGTTCATCCCTGCCGCCCTGCACGATTCAAAACGTTTGTTTTTATTTCCGTTTGTGCGAACACAAGATTCGCCACTTCAAAAGAACTTTGAAATTTCTTAACAGTTCAGCTTACCGCGCTGAGACAGAGTTTTTAGGAGATAAAAACAGAAAATTATGCAGATGCCCATTGTATTTGTTTTCTCCGCGTTCTCCGCGCCCTCTGCGGTGAACTATTACAAAATTTCAATACGTTTGAATTAGGCACTCCCGTATTCTTGTAAAAATTACCAATATCCAATGTAAATATTACACGGTTTTGTATCCATAAACCTATCTTGCGATATATGAGTAAAAGGTTTTAAAAGCCGTAACAACACATCATTAAACACATAAAGCATACATAATCTTCCTCTTGCCTTTCTGTAAACGCTTGGCATTCCCATTGCTACCTATCTATAACACTTACGCAGGTACGTATTGCAAGATGCCCCCCTCGTTAATTACCTGTAATATTACCGAAGAGTTTAAAATGAAACATCCATGGCCTAAAGGTCACATAGGGGGATGAAAATAAATAACCCACAGATTAGGCAGATTTCCACATATAGGTAAAGCTGTTTAAACGGTTTAAACAGCTTGAACCGTTTTTAATTTGCGTTACTCTGTGAAATCTGAGGACAAAAGTATTTTCAGATGAACAACATAGTCTTTGCAAGCATGGTAAATTAACCCTGACAGGGTTCCAAAACCCTGTCAGGGTTGTTTCTTTCATTTTCAGGTGAAATGGGAAAGATAAGCACCATCGATGAGATCGGCAATTTATGAAAAAAAAGAGAACCCTTTCAACGTATCTGCTATACCACCCATGAGAATAATCCAGTTGCGTACCCTCACAAAACAACACTACCTGTTTAGTATGCTTACCGGTATAAGTATCTTCCTTTTCTTCTTTGAACTAGGCGGCCGAAGTTTTGAGGTCCGGGATGTCCGTAGGTTTGCAGAGATCGCGCAGGAGATGCTGCAAAACGGGAACTGGCTGATACCCTACAAGCATGGCGGGATTTATATGAACAAGCCCCCCATGTTCATGTGGCTGATTGCTCTTTTTTCTTCTATCGGACAGCACGTTACTCCCCTTACTGCCCGGCTGCCTGGCGCTATTGCAGGTCTTGCAAGTACTCTGATAACCTTCTCCTTTGTCAAAAAATTTTCCAATAAACGCACTGCCTTCATAGCTGCGGTAGTCCTTGCCACTACCCAGAGATATTTCTGGTATGGACGGACTTCCTTACCCGACATGCTCTTCACCACTTTTATCATGCTTGCCCTCTATTCTTTCTACGTAGGATACAAACAAAAGAAGACTTTTTATATTGGGGTGCATCTTTTTACCTTCCTTGCAGCTTTAACAAAGGGCCCCCTGGCGGTTATTTTCATCTTCGGTATTATTGCAGTATTCCTTGCCCTTCAAAGAGATATAAGGGCGATGAAGGAAATGAAATGGCGATGGGGCATTATTCTCTTTGTAACGATAACCGGATTATGTTTTGCATTTTGCCTAAAGGTCGGATTCGAACCATTTATCGCTACGATAAAGAGGGAATTCTTAACCCGGGTAAATAATCCCATAAACCACGGCGAACCCTTTTATTATTATTTCGTTACTATTTGGACGGATTTCCTCCCATGGTCATTATTTATTCCGTTTGCCGTGATCTTTGCCTATAAAAAATGGCGGGAAGGAGATGATTGCATTACTTTTTTTTCCTGCTGGATGATACTCATTTTTGTATTTCTCTGCACAACAAAGGCAAAGCATCCGCGATATATGCTCCCCCTCTATCCTGCATTCTCGGTCATACTGGCAAGCCTCATCGATGATACATTGAAAAGGTCGGTTATGAGCTTTTCGTGGCTGCAGGTATCGGTGCGTTGGATTATTTTTGTAATGGCCGGAGCAGGAGCAATCCTCCTTGCTGTTGCACCTGCCTATCTCTTTACGTATTCATGGATTGGAATAGTTATCTCCCTTATCACACTCATTATCTTAGCAGGGGTATTTCTCTCCCTCCGCTGGAAGACCGGATTCGCCAATGCAGGTTTTACGATGTGCATGCTTGTATCGATTATAGGATGGGGAATATACATTCATTGCCTTACGGTTCATTCGAAGGAAGTAACTTTTGGTACAAAACTGACCAGTGTAATAAAAAAAGAGATGGGAGGCCTGGATGGCTGTGATATCCGCGGGTATAAATTGGGTGAATCGTTATGGACGGTTATAAACCTGAGTCTAAATACTAATATCTCCCCGATCAAAAATATCCCTGAGTTAAAGACCTTTTTAAACACTTCAGAACACCTGCTGCCGGTCTGCATTATTGAAAAAAATACTTTTCTTGACATAAAAAACAGTTTGACGGATACTACACTACACACTTTGGATATTTGTACAAAAAAGCGTAAGGTAACGCTTGTTTTTAAAAGAGAGCGCCAGACAAACCCGGCATCTTTCCATGAATGGCAAAGCCGCGAAGAAGAAGGGAATCATAGATGAAAAAGCCAGATATCTCCATTGTTATTCCATTATACAACGAGGTGGATAATATTGAACCTCTTGGACATGCTATTCTCCTTGCCATGCAGGGGCAAAACTACGAGGTGGTCTTTGTAAACGATGGCAGTACTGACGGTAGTACAAAAAAATTAAAAGAATGGTGTGCGGGATATACAAACTTCCGCACCATTCATTTCAGGAAAAATGCGGGGCAAACGGCGGCCATGGACGCCGGCTTTAAATCTGCTGCGGGAGAATATGTCGTTTCTATGGATGCCGACCTGCAAAATGATCCGGCGGACATTCCGGCATTGCTTGAAAAGTTAAACACATATGATATGGTATGCGGGTGGCGGCAAAGGAGAAATGATCCCTGGATAAAGCGGATTTCCTCAACAGTGGCAAATTTTATCAGAAACAAACTTTCATGGGAAGATATTAAAGATACAGGCTGTTCCCTTAAAGCATACAGGAAGGAATGTCTGAATCGCATCAAATTGTTTAACGGCATGCACCGGTTTCTGCCGACCCTGTTTAAGATGGAAGGATTCACCGTCATAGAAGTAGTGGTAAACCACTACCCAAGGAAATTCGGGAAATCGAAATATGGGATATCAAACAGGGCCTTTCGGGCATTTATTGACCTGTTAGTTATACGATGGATGAAAAAGCGGATGCTTCATTATGAGGTGGAAGAATGACGATCCTTACAACACACATAAATACCTGGGTTGTCCTGGGTTTTACCGGCCAGCTTCTTTTTGGATCGAGGTTCTTTGTCCAGTGGATTATTTCTGAAAAGCGCGGCGAGAGCATTATTCCCGAGATATTCTGGTATCTGAGTATGGGGGGAAGCGCTATGTTGCTCATGTACGCTATCTACCGGCATGACCCTGTATTTATTCTGGGACAATCCACGGGGCTTATTATCTATATACGCAACATCATGCTGATTTACAAAAGGAGAAAAATATTGAAAACAGCGGCAGGAGACCAGCGTGAGAAATACCCGGCAAATCCTTAGCGCAACAATGCCGCAAACCAAAAAGTACGTAACACTTTAGTCTTTTGAAACGGGAAATTGTCATATGTAGTGCGACGAGGTTCGTCGCACTATTTTGAGCAGACCCTATTCCTTATCGCACAACGTTTTTTGGTGCGACGAACCTCGTCGCACTACATGAGTTTTCAAAAAACTAAAGTGTTACAAAAGTACAGCCGCACAGCCGTGCGTCTGTACTTTAACCACGAAGAAAGACTTACAAAAAAAGAAGTTTTTTATTACTTACCTCCCCTCATTGCACAGGGATTCCATAAATTTTCCCTTCATAGAGAGTTTGTAGAGTTGACGGTAAAGGCTGTCTTTTTTTAGTAATTCCTCATGAGTGCCCTCTTCTACAATTTCTCCCCTGTTTAATTCAATTATTTTATCACAATGAAGTATGGTTGATAGCCGATGGGCAATCAAAATAGATGTTTTACCTTTTGTAATTTTATGCATCGCTTCCTGGATAAAAACTTCTGAAATGGGGTCCATGCTGGAAGTCGCCTCGTCCAGAATGATAATTTGAGGGTCGTACAGAATAATCCTTGATAGTGAAATAAATTGCCGCTCCCCTACCGAAAGATTTGCTCCCCGCTCAGATATTTTCGTATCCAATCCATCTTGCATCCGATTAATAAACGGCATTAAACCTAAAGAATTAATTATGGACAACAATTCGGAATCCTCCATGTGCCTGAACAATGTAATATTTTCCCGCAACGTGCCCGAAAACAAAAAAACATCCTGACTGATATATCCAATCATGTACCGCAACCCAATCTTCTCAATTTTTTTTATATCAATCCCATCAATAAAAATCGCCCCCCTTTGAATTTCATAAAACCGTGTCAACACATTGGCAATAGACGTTTTGCCGCTTCCGGTCACACCTACTAACGCAACTGACTGGCCGTGTTTTACCTGAAAAGAAATATCCTTCAATACAAAATCGCTGTCGTTATAAGCAAACCAGACATTACGAAAGAGTATATCTCCCTTAAATTCCCTTTTGGGGATTTCCCTGTAGGGATTTGCAATACTATAATCCGGTTCCTGTTGTTCTTCCATTAAACCGAATACACGTTCCGAAGAAGCCATCGCCCCTTGAAAAATGTTATACTTTTCAATTATATCCCGTATTGGGTCGAACAAATTGTGAACATACGTCAGAAATGTCACTAAAACTCCCAAAGTAAGAAACCCATCAAGGTGTCTCATTCCGCCATACCATAAAATAATGGCAATGGTAAAACCGCTCACCATGTGGATTGATGGCTGAAAAATTGCAAAGTATGTAATGTACTTTGCTTGTTCCTTCAAATGGTCATCACTGATTTCTCCAAATATCTCATAATTCTTCCCTTCCCGGTTGAAAAGTTGTATCACTTTCATCCCCGTAATATTTTCATTGAGATAAGAGTTTATCTGCGCCAGTTTGCGGCGTATTTCACGAAACGAATTTTTCATACGGGCGCCGAACCAGTATGCCAATATTATCATTATTGGAAATGCCAAAAGACTCAACAACCCAAGCTGTACATCCAGGAGAAACATTGCGACAATAATCCCCCCTATTATAAACAGGTCTCCTATTACGGTGATAACACCCACAGAAAAAAGCTCGCTGATGGAAGCAATGTCATTTGTCAACCGCGTAACAATTCTGCCTACAGGATTTTTGTCGAAAAACGAGACCGGCAATGACTGGATGTGGTTAAAAAGTTCCATGCGCATGTCCATTGTTACTTTTTGCCCAATCATTTGTAAATTATAGCTCTGAATTACTATCAACAATAGCCGTACCGTTTTCATTCCAAACAACGCAATTGCCGTTTTGTATAATAGCGATATATCACCATTGACAATACCATGGTCAATCGCATAACCAAAAAGATACGGTCCCATTAAAAAAAGAATTGTGCCTGCTATAACAATGAAAAGCGATACTATGCCCAACGCCTTATATCGTAAAACATAAGACAACAGTTTTCTCATCACAACCCTATTAAAACCCCTCGTGGGTGTCCTGTCTTTGCTGAAATAGTCTTTATTTTGCATATTCACGTATTGCTTTTAAATAAAATATTTTTTATAACAATTTTTATTTTCCATCCTGCTCATTCTGTATTTCTATGCCTTCTTCCAGCTCCTCTTCCCTATAAAGCGCCGAATATTCTCCGTTCATTTTCATAAGCTCTGCATGTGTACCCTTCTCAACAATCATGCCCTCTTTCATAACAACAATTACGTCAAAATCCCTGATAGCCGGTAATCTGTGGGTAACGATAATGAGTGTTTTGCCTGGAAATTTTGTCGCTATGTTGTGCAGAATAAAATGTTCCCCCTGAACATCCACCGCAGAGAGGCAATCATCCATAATGATAATGTCCGGATTTACTGCCAGCGCACGCGCAATGGTTAATCTTTGTTTCTGCCCGCCCGACAAATTAACTCCGCGTTCGCCTAAATAACTTTCATACTGGTCGGGTAGTTTTTGGATTTCTGCCTCCATTTTCACCATACGGGCAAGTTCTCTTACGTTTTCAGCAGTACCCGCCCCTGCATTGCCAAACAAAATAGCATCTGCAATGCGTTCAGAAAACAAAAATGCCTCCTGAGGAACAAAACCAATACCCCTGCGCAACAATGTAACATCCATAGCATTGATATCTATGCCGTCTATAAACACCGTCCCGTCTTTTACTGCTAGTATCCGGGGCAAAAGGCTTAACAACGTTGTTTTACCGCTGCCGATAGACCCTACAATTGCCACACGTTGTCCAGCGCGTATTTTAAGGTGTATGCCCTTTAATATCCATTTATCCTGTTTATAATATTGAAAATGTACGTCCCTGAACTCAATATCTCCTCTCAACGCTACTTTTTTATTTGTTATAGGGTGCTTGTCGATCTCAGGCTTTGCCTCCATCACCTCATCAATACGTTTCATAGACGCATTGCCGCGCTGCAATAATGATACACACCAACCTACAGCCGTCATAGGCCAAATCATCATTGATATGTAACTTTGAAAGGCGACCAGGGTGCCAAGCGTAATCTCACCTTGAATTACCATCCTTCCGCCAATACAAAGCAATATAATTATGCCCAAATAAGTAATATACTCAAAGGCCGGACCCAAAAGAGACTGCGGAATGGCAAGCTTAAGATTTTTCTTTACAAAATCTCCTGACAATTCCCGCAAAACCGCTTCTTCTTGTTGGGAAATGTTAAATGACTTTACCACACGGATACCGGAAATACTTTCCCTGACCTTTTCGCTGATTCTTGAAAATTGTTCCTGAACGCTACAAAACTGGCGGTCAATAACATTCCTGATTTTATAAGCAATAAAAGGCGTTAAGGGCATCAATATACAGGTAAATAATGATAGTTTGGGGGACAACCAGATAATAATTGGTGGAATTACTATAAAATACAACAAGGCATCAAGCCCGATTAATAATCCAGGTCCCACTGCCATACGGATGGCATTCATATCGTTTGTAGCTCTGGACATCAGATCGCCCGTTTTATATTTCTGGAAAAAACGCTGTGATTGTGTTTCTATATGCTTAAAAAAAGCCATACGGAGGTCATGCTCGCACCGAAAAGACGTTCCTATGAAATATATCCGCCACACATAGCGGCATACCCCCTGGAAAAATGTCGCCAGGAGAAATAAGCCGATATAAT
>MHYI01000267.1:0-2364 GCA_001828295.1 Planctomycetes bacterium RBG_16_41_13
GGGAATGTCCACGTTTTTTTACATATCTTTGTATATTATGTGCTTATGGAAAACTTTGACAGCGCCGTGGTCTTAACGATTAATTGATATAAACAGTGCACCCTTTGTGGTTAATTTTAACATAACCTTTTCAAACGACTAAAGTGTTACTGACATTTTTATTTCTTAACCCCACGCTAAAGCATGGAGTTAAAGCATGGATGGATAGCATGGATGGATTTTTTTAAAAACTAAAGTGTTACAAAAAAGCGAACTGCCGGGCAAACCTGGCGGCAGTATATTTCTTGAAGGATGGTATATTTGATGATACGGGAAATAATTCCTGGAAAAACAAAGGAGTCCAGAATGAGTAATATACAAAGTGATGACAGGCACAACAGGCAAATGATAATTATCTTTGCCTGTATTATAGCGGCTGTATTCGTTTTTTACCCGCATTATAATGTTCATGCTGAAAATGTGGAAACATCTCTGCAATTAATCCAGAAAAAACTTGATTTTATCTGGATTATTGTTGCTGCCAGCATGGTTTTTTTCATGCAGGTGGGTTTTACGGCATATGAAGCAGGATCGGTACAGGCGAAAAATGCTATAAGCGTTTCCATAAAAAATATACTTAATTTTCTTATAAGTTCCATAGCATACTTTATCGTAGGATTTGGAATTATGTTTGGCGTGAGCTATAACGGCTATATTGGCATAAGTAATTTTTTGCTATACGGCATTGATACACATCTTACCTCTTTGGGATATGCCTTTGTTTTTATCCAACTGGTATTTGCAGGTACCGCAGCTACTATCACCTCTGGCGCTTATGCCGAAAGAGCAAAACTGCTAACTCATATTTGTACGACTATTATTGTTGTTTGTCTGATTTACCCCGTCTTTGGCCATTGGGCATGGGGACATTTATTGCATACCCATCAGTATGGGTGGCTTGAAAGGCTTGGGTTTATCGATTTTGCCGGTTCTACGGTAGTCCATTCTGTAAGCGGATGGATTGCTTTGTCGGGCGCCATTGTGCTGGGGCCTAGGACCGGAAAATTTAATCCTGATGGCACGGTAAACAGGATGTACGGACACAATCTGCCGCTTGCAACAATAGGTACATTTTTTTTGTGGTTTGGCTGGTTTGGCTTTAACGGGGGAGCTCTTTTGCAGGCGGATACCAGCATCGGGCTGGTAATTATCAATACAACCCTGTCTGGGTCGGTAGCGGGTGTTGCTGCGGCAGTTTTTCGAAAATTGAAAACCAAAACATTGGACGCCGCAGAAATACTTTTGGGAATCATGGGAGGAATAGTTGCCATTGGCGCAGGCTGCAGCAGAGTGAGTCCCATATATGCATGTATCGTTGGATTATGCGCAGGTATCATTGCACTATTGGCTAAGGATTTTATCGAAAAGGTGTTAAGAGTGGATGACCCTGTTGGGGCTGTTCCCGTCCACGGATTTTGCGGTGCATGGGGTACCCTTGCTGTTGGCTTGTTTACTCCCGTGTCTGCATTTTCAATGACAAACTTCAGCCGCCTTTTACAGGTAGGTGTGCAATGTCTGGGAATTATTGTGGCATTCGCCTGGGCTTTTTCAGTGGGACTTTTATTTTTCTGGTGTATGAAGAAACTGGCAGGTATTAGAATTAGCGCCGAGGAGGAGGTAAAGGGATTAAATATCAGTGAATATGCAGACGTCACATCATGGCTCGACTTTGTTAAAATCACAAAAGTTCAGGACTTGAATGTGGCATTGCAGGATAAAATAAAAGACAGAACAAGGGAACTTGAGGACATAAAGAGAAATCTTGAAGAAGATGTGAAGAAAAGAACCTCGGAATTGGAAAAATCGCGGGATGATTTCATGAAAAAAGCCGAACAATTGGAGAACTTTGCAAAAGTAGCTGTCGGCAGGGAATTAAAGATGAAAAAAATGGAAGAAGAACTTTACTCTTTAAAAAAACTAAAATAAATAGAATCTATGAAGCTGGGCTCTAAATATATCTTATCAATCAGCCTTTTTGTACCATTGGTGCTGGGGGTAAGCTTTACACTAATCATTAAAAGGCAGGACTATTTGCTGGAAGACGAAATAAAAAAGCACGCAAACATTCTTGTTAAGCAAATAGAAATGGTACACTGCCGTTTAGCAGAGGCTCAGAATAGTATCAATACAGGCCGCGCTGGCAGCAATATGTTTTTTAAACATTTGCACCCTTCAAAAATCGGCGCGGAATTTTCCGGCGCCATCAACGAAAACAGGCCATACACGGTCAGGCTGATAGCCCTGAAACACATAAATACAGATAACCACCCGGATGATTTGGAAGAAGCCGTCTTGAAAAACATGGAAGAACAGAAACTACATGAT
>MHYI01000267.1:2379-3153 GCA_001828295.1 Planctomycetes bacterium RBG_16_41_13
GCATAAAGAATGAGAAAATATTTCGTTATATTGCCCCCCTCTATATGAAGAAGTCCTGTCTCGGATGCCACGGAGTGCAAGCAGGAAAAACAACCATTTCCGGTCACGGGAATGAGGCATATAAGGAGGGCAATTTGTGGGGAGCAATAAGCGTCATTTCTCCATTAAGACTTATTCATGCAAGCGTGAAAGCAAACATAATAATACTTATCTGTATTGCACTGGTCTCTGTTGCCGCAATTGTTTTTATTACCTACTTATTGACAAAAAGGTTGATTACAATTCCTATTTCAAAAATATCACGTGTAATGGCCGCCATTGCCGACGGCGATCTTGACAAGAGGATACCTCTCTCTTCAGGGGACGAAATCGGAATGCTTGCCGTTTCTATAAACAAAATGACAGAAGATATGCAGAAGACTACTGTGTCGAAGGCCTATGTAGAAAATTTAATTGAAAGCATGATCGATACGTTGGTTGTGGTAGATCAGCATGGCAGGATAAAAACCGTAAACAAATCAATGCTTGCTCTGTTGGGGTATGAAGAAAAGGAGTTAATTGGCAATAATATAGATATGATCCTGAGTGACAAAGACAACCCCATCGCAAACCGGAGCTGGAGTAATCTCTGGAAGGAAGATGTGCTAAAGGATTACGATATCATATATCACACACGCAAAGGCGAAGATATACCCATGAATTTTTGCGGACGTATAATGCGTAACAGCGAAGGGGAAGTACTAAATATTGTTGGAGTTGCAAGGGATATGAGGC
>MHYI01000267.1:3167-7586 GCA_001828295.1 Planctomycetes bacterium RBG_16_41_13
ATACAAAGAAGCTGATAAATGAATTATCAGATTTCAGAGAGGCGACATTGTACATGCTGAATGACCTTGAAAAGGCGCGTGCTGAATTGGAGAGAGAAGAAAAGAAACTCGACATGATAGTGACCGGAATTGGCGCATACCTGTGTCTTATTGACAGAGAAATGAAGATCACGTGGGGCAACAAACCCTTCGTAAACCAGTTTGGCATGGTGGATGGTTTTAAAGATATCGCTTGTAATAAAATTTTCGGCTGCGGCAATGATTTCCCGGAAGACTGCACTGCAAAACGCGTATTTATGAGCGGCAGGAGAGAAGAAACAAAAAAGCTGGTAATTGGCGGGGACAACGAAAAGAAGTATTACCATTTTATCGGATCCCCGATCAAAGACGTTCAGGGAAATATTACCCATGTCCTTGAGCTGGTTCAGGATATCACCAAAATGTGGGAAATGGAACACCAGAAAGAAATTATATACAATATTAATAAGATTGTTTCTTCTGATCTTATGTCGGATATGCTGTTTCGTTCCATAAGTAATGAGCTGAAACGCGTCATTGAGTTTGACAGGGTCAGCATTACCCTGATCGGAGAAAAAACACCAAAGAGGGAGGTTACGGTCATTGACAAATCGTATGATTACACGGCGATTAACGAAAATGACTGGTTCAGAAAAGAAGAGAGCTTGTTAGAGCAGGTAACTTTTACCGGCAAGCCGTTTATCGTGAGAGATACTTCAAAAAGCGCTTTTGTGCCGGATCGTCTCTTGCTCAAAGAAGGGATAATGTCGCGGCTCAGTTTCCCGCTTGAATACAAAGGCAACATTATCGGAACAATTAACTTTGGAAGTTCAAAAAAAAACAGTTTTTCTGAAAAACATTTTACCATACTGAAACAGATTGCCATGCAACTGGCCATCGCCGTAGAAAATGCCCGATTATTTAAAAAAACAAGGGAGTCGGAGAAAAGATATAAAGACCTTTATGATAATGCTCCGGATATCTATATAACAAACGATGAAAACGGGATTATAATCAATTGCAATAAAACAGGTGCAGAGATTTTAGGGTATAAAAAAGAGGAACTTATAGGAAGACATATCTTCGATTTTCAAACGGAGAAAAACAGGGAAGTAGTGAAAAAATTATTACCCAAACGCTTGAGCGGACAACTCGTCAAAGGACTTGAACTACAACTTATAAAAAAAGACGGCTGTATCATAGACGTCAGCCTGAATGATAATCATATTTGCGATGATAATGGCAGAATCACAGCCATCAGATCTGTTTACCGGGACATTACGGCAAAAACAATTCTGGAATCGCAACTATTAGAGGCGGAAAAACTGGCCTCAACAGGCAGGGTAGTTGCAAGTGTTGCACATGAGATCAATAACCCGCTGGAAGGTATTATTAATTACCTGCAATTGCTGTTGGAGAGAATGGGGGAGAAGGATGAGAAAAGGAAATATGTGGAACTCGTCATGGATGGCATTTACAGGATAGCGGGAATTGTAAGGAGTTTGTTAGACTCTAATCTGCATATAATGGAGGAAAAAGGCGATCATGATATTAATTACCACATACAAAATGTCGTGAATTTATTACAGGAAAAACTTTCTCAGTCAAAAATAAAGGTAATACAAACGATTGATAAAAATATTTCCCATGTAAAATGCCATCCCAGCAAATTGGAACAGGTGTTTACAAACCTTATACTCAACTCTCTGGACGCGATGCCAAATGGAGGAAGTATTAATATAACTGCACAAGCAAAAGACAGTTACTTACAGATTGAGTTTGCTGATAACGGATGTGGAATAAGAGAAAAAGATTTGCCAAATATTTTCGAGCCCTTTTTTAGTACGAAAAAAGGAACCGGCGCAGGGTTGGGCTTATGGATATGTTACAATATTATAGCTGAACACGCCGGAAAGATCAGCGTAAAAAGCACCCTTAATGCAGGAACAACTTTTCAGATACAATTGCCAATTTTAAATACGGATTCCTAGTTTTCCGTCATGTTCATTCTGCAGGGTTTTTATTTATATTGGATATTATATGACCGCTCATTGCCATGTTGTAAGAAAGCAATTGCCTTTACGCCCTTATACTCATCGTCGTCTGCAATATATTCAAGGTGTTTCGTTTCTTTGGCAAGGTCTGCAATCATATCAAAAATCCACCTTTCGTATGGAAGTGAAGCAATCTCCAGCAACCCGGAGGCCTCTGTTTGAGATATTTCTCCATCTCTCCAGCGCCTGGCAATGCTGCTTATTTCCTTATAAAAATTTTCTTTGGCGGAAAACCTGCAAAACCGGTATCTTTTATTGTCAACAACTTTATCTATTATTACATCTGGTTCTGAATAAATGGATTGTTCAAAACCGGAGTTTTTAAT
This sequence comes from Planctomycetes bacterium RBG_16_41_13, assembly GCA_001828295.1. The sequence continues at coordinate 5,566 of MHYI01000267.1, forward strand.
ATTTTTCATGATAAACTCCTTATAAATATTTATAAATGAATCCTAAAAACTCTTCTATGAATAGAAGAGCAGCAATGGGCGTGCCAATAAACATCTCAACGATATAACATATTGTATTGCAATAGGTTGTGTTTGTCATGTATTAAATATTGTTTTTAAATAGTGGCAGAAATAGGTCTTTTATTTACAAAAAATGGCTAAAAACGGCCTCTTTGTTCATTTTGAGCGGGGTTACTAATCAATGGTTGGGGGAAAGAAGATACTGGTGGTGGAGGACGACGAATATGTCCTCGGTAGTATTAAAAGTGTTCTGGACAGCGAAGGATACGAGATCAGTACGGCGTCTAATGGTTTGGAGGCGATGAGTATTTATAGAAAATCGCCGCATGATCTGGTTATTGCAGACCTTAAAATGCCCAAAATGGATGGGTTTGAATTATTAAAACAATTAAAGCTTGAAAGTCCGGAAGTATTTTTGATTATGATGACAGCATATGGCAGTGTGAGAACTGCCGTGGAAGCGATAAAGATAGGTGCTTATGATTATCTCACGAAACCCGTTTCTGCCGAGGAGTTGAGACTGGTCATAAAACGCGCCTTTGAAAAACAAAATCTGCTAATAGAAAACAGGGCATTACGAAAGGAGCTGGAAGAGAGGTTTAGCTTTGGCAATATAATAGGGCGGTCGCACAGAATGCAGCAAATATACGACCTGATCATGCAGGTGGCAGACACTGACGCTACAATATTGATAACCGGGGAAACAGGCACAGGGAAAGAGCTTATAGCGCATGCCATTCATCACAACAGCAGCAGGAAAGATGCTCCTTTTGTCGTCATAAATTGCAGCGCATTGCCTGAATCGCTGCTGGAAACAGAACTTTTCGGACATGAAGAGGGCGCTTTTACCGGCGCTACAAAACAGAGGAACGGGAAGTTTGAACATGCACACAAAGGTACGGTTTTTTTTGATGAAATGGGGAATTTGCCTCTTTCTATGCAAACAAGGCTTCTCAGGTTATTGCAGGAGAAATCTTTCGAAAGGATTGGTGGAAATAAGACAATAAAGGTTGATGTGAGGATTATTGCTGCTACCAATAAAGACCTCAATAACTTATCGGAAGAAGGGGGATTCAGAAAAGATTTATACTACCGTTTAAATGTTATTCCTGTTCAATTGCCGCCCTTGAAAGAAAGATTAGAAGATATCCCTTTGCTTGTATCGCATTTTATCGAAAAATATAATAAAGCGTTTAAAAAAAGTATTAAATCTATTTCTCAAAATGCCCTTAACATCATGATGTCATATCACTGGCCTGGCAATGTCAGGGAACTCGAGAACTTGACAGAGAGGGCTGTAATTATGGCAAAAGACAACAATATAATTAACGAGGTCGATCTTCCAATTCCCCACCAAAAACAACAAAGAGAAGTATTCGTTGATAATCCTGATGACCTTGCCGGCAACACCGACATGGAAACCTTCTTATCAGCGTGCGAAGTCCTTTATATAACGAAACTTTTGAAACAATGCAAAGGACGAATTGACTCTTCCGCCAGGATTTCCGGTATCGACGCAAAAACCCTTTACCGGAAAATGAAGAAACATAACATAAACAAAGATACCTTCAAGGACTAATTAGTGGCTGCGCAAAAACCCATGCCTTTGGTGCATAAACGCCCGAATATGCCATTCATGCCCGATTTTTTTATAAACAATTGCGTGTCGCAGGTTTATATCTTTTACTCATTAAATATCATCCCTTTTTAAGATAGTATTGTCCGAAAAGTACCTGTTTGATGCTTGCTTTTAAAGCAGAGCACTTTCGCATACAAACCTTATATTCAAAGCTACTTAGAAAACTTCTGCACGTTTTTTGTACCATTGGTACTGCACTTGCTTTTCTGCTATTACAACTTAATCCATTAGTACCTTAGCAGTAATTTCTTTGTATTTTTTGGCAAAATATTTAATGGTGAAATCCGAAGTACGAAACACGAAATCCGAAACAAATTCTAAT
>MHYI01000268.1 GCA_001828295.1 Planctomycetes bacterium RBG_16_41_13
AGAGCAGGATTCCGCATTTTTTATCTTACTCTCCGGCGCAGTGTCGGTGGTAAAAGGGACAAATGCATATACAATCGCAAGGCTGTCTCCGGGCGATTTTTTTGGAGAAATATCATTTCTCACCAAGACCCCAAGAACCGCTACTATTATTGCGGATGATACCGTGCTTGTGGTTAAAGTGAATAAAGAAATGCTTGACTCTTTAGGACCAAGTATCCGCGATAAAATCAAAGACAGTATTATTGTAAGGCTGGCAGAACGCATTCAACGTTTAAATAATATATTGTTGATTACGGAGTTCGATTCAAGGGGAATTCGAAAAGAGGTCGAAACTGCCGGAAATAAGAACGAAGAGTCTTCTCAAGCCCAATCATAAAATAGTGCATTGTCTCTCTCTTTGTTACATTTTGCATATCTTTCCTTTCCTCTTCAAACGGCATTAATTCTGATAAAAACAGCCAATGGGCTTCGTTTTCGCACATTAAATAAAACTTGACAGTATACCTCGATTAATATAGCATTTTCGCTTATGAATTTCACCTGACTGGCGTACCTTTTAAAACCTACTATGGAATGGAGTACAAGCAACAATGAGGGTTTCACTGGCTTTAAGCTTTTCTTTGACAAAATATTTGATTAAAAACAGGTTGTTATTTAAAAAAAGATTTCCTCTCGTATTAATGCTGGAAGTAACCCATCTCTGCAATCTTGCCTGCGAAGGATGTGGCCGTATTCTGGAATATCATGATACCATGCGTGAAATGTTAAGCATCGGCGAGTGTATGCAGGCAATTCATGAGTGCCCAACCCCGGTGGTTACCATAACAGGTGGAGAACCCCTCATGCATCCGGAAATAGACAAAATTATCTCCGGGATAATAAAGGAGAAACGGCACGTTTATTTATGCACCAACGGAATATTATTAGTTGATGCTTTAAAAAAACTGAAACCGGGCAAATATCTCAATATTAATGTTCATATAGACGGACTTGCGGAAACGCACGACAAAATAGCAGGCAAAGGGATATTCGACCGGGCGACAAATGCCATCAGAGAAGCAAAAAAAGCAGGTTTTAAAGTCTGTACAAATACCACTATCTTTAAAAATACCAGCGAAAAAGAAATTATGGAATTATTTTCATTTTTGCAGGGACTGGGCGTTGACGGCATGCTGGTTTCTCCCGGTTATGGATTCGAACACAATGAAAATGAAATTTTTCTTTGTCAAAAGGAAATAGAAGAACGATTTGGGTTTATTTATGGTATTTCAAAAAAATACAAAATATTAAATTCGCCACTCTATTTGAAATTTTTAAAAGGGGAAAGAACCTTGAAATGTACGCCATGGGGTAACCCTACCCGTAATTATTCAGGATGGAAAAGCCCCTGTTATCTTATTACGAACACACATTATAAAACTTTTGATGAGTATATGAAACAAACCGATTGGGAAAAATACCAGGAAGGACGAGACCCCCGCTGCGAAAATTGCATGATGCATTGTGGTTTCGAACCAACGGTAGTGCTGGAGGGAGGGAAACGCCTGTCAGACCTTTATGAGATGGCAAAATGGGGGTTTAGTTAAAAAAACAGAAATAAAAAATTAGTAACATTTTAGCTTTTTGAAAAAGGATGGGTGAAGCGTCAGCGCATCCATCTGCCTGTGCGTTATCGCACGTAGACAGGTCAGATAAAGAGAAAGAGTATTGATGGGTTCACTTCGTTATAGAAATGTTGAATTATGAATTACCGGTAATTCATAATTCATAATTTAAAATTTAAAATTTCTATGAGTTAATCTCATACTTCAGCATGAGGGGGTTGATATGTTGGCCTTCTTTTGCAGGTAAATCTCATTTCCCACGGTGAAGGGTAAAATCTCCTAAAAAACTAGTGCAATTTATGAGTAAAGTGGCGATATCTTCCCAGCGCCATTAGTGGAAAATAGTTGCGATACATGTGGTATTTCAAATAAAAGACTTTGGGAAAACCTGTTGCCGTGAATTCTCTCTCATCCCAACTCCCGTCTTCTTTTTGCGTTGACAAGAGAAAATCTATTCCTTTTTCTGCGGAGAGCGATTGTATTTCGCCGGCAGTAATCAAGGTCAGCAATGCCCAGGCTGTTTGAGAGGGAGTGCTTTTGCCTATCCCTTTTAATGCATGGTCCTCATACGATTTTATTGTTTCTCCCCAGCCTCCATCCGAATTCTGGATACTCTTCAGCCATTCAACCGCCTTTTTAATGTATGCCTTATCAATGTCTTCACCAACCGCTATAAGCCCGGAAATCACAGACCATGTACCATAAATGTAATTTGAACCCCAACGCCCAAACCATGAACCGTCTTCTTCCTGCTCTTTTTTCAGAAATTCAACAGCCTTTTTGATATTTAAATAGGTTTTATTAAATCCGATACGGCCAAAAAATTCTATACATCTGCCTGTTACATCGCTGGTGCTTGGGTCAAGAAGCGCATTAAAATCGGCAAAGGGTATATTATTCAAAATTGTTTTATTATTGTTGCGGTCAAATGCCCCCCATCCGCCGTCATCGCATTGCATAGCCTGCAGCCATCGCAAGGCGCGTAAAAGCGTTTTTTCTTTATGCGTGTCTTCCGGAAGAGAGACCCTCTGTAATGCCATGAGCACCGCACCTGTATCATCAGTATCGGGATAAAACTCATTCGCATATTGAAAATACCACCCGCTCGGTTCCTCAACCTTACACTTCAATTTCCAATCACCAAAATCCCTGACCTCTTTGCTCAATAACCATTTACCCGCTTTTTGCAGAACAGGGTGAGACCCTGTAATACCCGAATCATTCATTGCAATAACAGACCATGCGGTGTCCCATACGGGGGATACGCACGGTTGCAAATAAAGCATATCGCCTTCATAGATAATCAGCGCCTCCACCTCTTTCATCTGTGCGGCCAAAGCGGGGTGATTATCCGGATAACCAAGACACTTCATGGCAAAAATCGAATTAATCATTGCCGGCCAAATAGCCCCTAATCCGCCCGATTTTTCAGTATGTTCAAGCAACCATTTTTCAGCCATCTTCATCGCAATTCTCCGGATGAATTTAATGGGATGCTGCTCATACCGGCGGAAGATACTATCCGCATCAATAAAAAAGTTGTGCCAGCAAAACCCATCCTGATCCCTTTCTATACGATATATGACGTCTTCACGCGGGACAAGATACAACTCCTTCAGCAAATCATCGCCTACAGTAACATGTGGTTTCCTGGCAATGGCTATAGAAAGGGGGACGACAATACATCTTGACCAGTATGATATTTCATAAATACTAAAATAAAATCCTGCGGGGAACAAAATCATTTCTACCGGAACGGCGGGTACTGCCTGCCAATCAACCTGGCCAAACATAGCAAGATAAATTTTGGTAAAGCAATTAGCGTTCATGATTCCGCCCATGCCAAGGATGCATTCTTTCGCTTTTTTCATGAATGATTCATTTTCCGAATATCCCGCTAATTTTAATGCAAAATATGCTTTTACCGATGCGCTGATCTCACTTGCTCCGCCATAATAAATATTCCAACCCCCGTCGGTCAGTTGCTGTTTCATGAGAAATGCGACAGCCTTCCCCTGTTTTTCATAATCTACCTTATTAAGAAAATGCATCAGCATGATGTAGTCGGACGTCAATGTGGTATCTGCCTCCAAAATCCCTACCCAGTGACCATCCGTTATATTTTGCTGATTGATGAGATATCGCTGCGCCCTGTCTATCGAATCATCCAAAGGGTTCTCTGTTTTTTGCGTTGTAGCTGTAGTTGTTCTGAAGTAAGTATTTTCCAAACTCAATTCATGTTTAATCAACTCTGGAATAGGATGTTTTCCATTGCCGTTTCCATTACCATTTCCATTAAATTTGTGTACAGTTGTCTCAAACCGTTCTAATAGATTTAATAGAAAATTTCTCATTCTTTTTGAAAACCTCCAATGTACTATTTCATTATGATTAAATTTTCAAGTAAACTATACACTACACCATAAATAAATTGCTGATAAGATATATAGTATAAATGAAACATTCCTTCTTTTCTGCTAGCCGGGCAATTATACCGCACGTTTAAAAACATTAAGCGCGGATTAGGCAGTGGCTATAGATAACAAATTTAAATCGCAATTTCAAGTAAAACTTGCTTTAGGTATGTGCTTTTTATATGATGGTTTACCAACTTTTTTCATGCCATATTTTATTATTACTTTGCATTAAAGCCTGAAGAGATATTTTTTCCATTCATAAAACTAAAAATGTATGACACTGCTGATATATGACAATATATACATGGACCATGATACCGGTATTGGACACCCTGAAAATGCCAGGCGGATAGAAAATACCATTAAATATCTGGAGTCCGATAATTTTTTAGCGCACGTAACTATAAAAAAGCCCCGTGCGGCGTCACCTGAAGAAATAGGCCTTATTCATCCAAAAACGTATATCCGGACCATTCAACAAATTGCCAATTCTGGCGGCGGCTGGTTAGATGGTGATACTGCCGTGTCAGGCCCCTCATACAATGTCGCATTATATTCCGCAGGAGCAGCCCTCACCGCGATAGATTTAATTATGAAAGGAGAGGCAAAAAACGCTTTTTGCCTTGTTCGCCCACCCGGACACCATGCGACCCCTGACAGGGGTATGGGATTCTGCCTTTTTAACAATGTTGCCATTGCGGCAAGATACCTGCAGAAAAATTACCAACAGAAAAGGATTCTTATAATCGACTGGGATGTTCATCATGGAAATGGCACGCAGGATGCGTTTTATGATGACCCTACGGTAATGTACTTTTCAATGCACCGCTACCCATTCTATCCCGGAACTGGGGCAGAAGATGAAACAGGCGATGGAAAAGGGAAAGGGTTCAATATCAATATACCATTGTCTATGGATACTAACCCCCAAAAGTACATTGAATTGTTTTCCGGGATAATAGAAGGCAGCGTAAACAGATTTGCGCCGGAATTCATTATTCTCTCTGCAGGTTTCGATGCATACAAAAAAGACCCAATTGGCGGTTTAAACCTTGAGACAGAACATTTTTATACATTAACTGAAATCGTTGTGGAAGCGGCGGAAAAACATTGCGGCGGTAAGCTTTTATCCTGTTTGGAGGGAGGATATCATTTATCCGGTCTCCCCTTATGTATCGAAGCCCACCTCAAAGGATTGCTGAAGATTAAATCCTGATTAGATGGGGGTCAAGTCTGCTGTTGACTCAACTATTGGTTAAAGTTCTATTGTTTTCATGTCAAGACCGCTTAGAATACAATAAATACAATATCCGGACGCCTGGTATCATGTTATGAACAGGGGGA
>MHYI01000269.1:0-1330 GCA_001828295.1 Planctomycetes bacterium RBG_16_41_13
GGATGATTGCCGGTCTTGAAACCGCAGACGATGGGGAGATTTGGATAGAAGGCGCACTTGCAAGTTGTGGGCGAAAAGTAGTGATTTCTCAAAAACAGCGGCATATCGGAATGGTATTTCAAGACCTGGCTCTCTGGCCACACATGACGGTATACGAAAATATTGAATTTGGATTAAAGGCAAATGACCTTATAAGGGCTGAAAGACGGAAAAAGATTGAGACCGTCTTAAATAAAATCAATATGCAAAATTATGCCAGAGAATACCCTACAAGACTTTCGGGCGGACAACAGCAGTTGATTGCTATAGCACGGGCAATTGTTACAGAACCCAGGTTGTTACTTATGGATGAACCGTTATCGAACATCGATGTAAAACTGCGCGAGGATATTCGGCAAGAAATCAGACGCATCCAACAAGAGACACAGATTACAACTGTTTATGTAACCCATGACCAGGACGATGCCTTTCTTTTGGCTGACAAGATAGCGGTTATTAATAACGGAATACTGGAACAGATAGGCATCCCTGAAGAAATTTACTCATCTCCAACATCGCTTTTTGTAGCCAATTTCGTTGGAGAAGCAAATATTATGCAGGTAAAAATAATCGGAAAAGACAAGGTATTGACACCGTGGGGCGAATTAGTGTGTAACACAAAAGGTCGAGAGGGGAAAAATGCCTATCTCTTTTTTAGGCCTCATCAAGCAGTAATTGATGATAGCGGCCATTGTTATGGTACGATAATCAACCGGGACTTTGTCGCGGGAGGGTATAAGTATCGTGTCTCAACTTCAGGCATTGAATTCAAATTACAAGATCAAACGAGGCATGATATAGGTAAGTTTATAAAGTTCTCCATCAGAAAAATGGATATACTATTTTTTTAATCAAAAAAAGGGTTATGTTGTCTTTCCTCACCGATAGTGGTAAATGTACCATGCCCCGGATAGACTATTACATGGCCTTCTAAGGTAAACAAGCGAGTTTTTATCGAGCTAATTAGTTTGGTGTAAGAACCACCATAGAGGTCTGTCCTTCCAATCGAACCGGCAAAGAGTGTATCCCCAACAAATACTACTTCATTGATGAGGAAACATATACTGCCGGGAGAATGTCCTGGTGTATGTATAATGCGTATAGCCTCGTTCCCGATAAAAATTTCCTCGCCATCTGCAAGTGCCCTATCGACCCGGGGTACGGGAATGGGTGATAGTCCAAAGGCATCTGTTTGATCATTCAAATAATTAAGAAGTGGAATGTCTTCCTGATGAAGCAGGAACTTTGCGCCTGTCAAATCCTGCAGAGGTTTCACACCACCTACATGGTC
>MHYI01000269.1:1360-2472 GCA_001828295.1 Planctomycetes bacterium RBG_16_41_13
AAGGTTGTGTTTTTTTATGATGTTCAGGATTTCTTCCGGATTGCCGCCGGCATCAATAACTATAGCCGTGTTATCCTTTTTAGAACCAACAATGTAGCAATTTACTGCTAAAGGACCAACCGTCAGCATCTCGAAAATTATCTCAGGCAATTTCATTAGCCAGCAAATTTAACCCTGCAGTAATAGGGAAGGGCTCTTTTATTAAAAGTCTCATCTTCCACTGTTTTCTTTACTTCTATAGTCTCTCTTGCAAAGGTACTATGGCAACTCTTACAGCACCATAATTCATGATCTTTGAATAGTCCGCTTTGCCTTTGCAGACCGATAAGGACGAAGCTATTTCCGCTGCAATGAGGACATACAAATCCACTTTGTTTCATGTCTTCTTCAACAACCATAACTACCTCCCCACCTTTGAATAAATTTGTTGACAGGATTTTTAAGCCATAGCTAATTGTTATTTATTACGCATTTGCTCCTATAGGGCTCTTTTTTCCCATGATGACGAGTCTTTTGATTTATTGATGCCTTTACTTCGTTACAACAGTCGTTACATTCATAAGGGTATTCAAGACAATTTGAGCAATCATTTTTAAAGTGTTTTTTCACGATGGTCTTTTTCTCCTTAATTTTTTGTCTGAAGATATAATTGTTTTCGTTTATGATATTCATTTGAATGGGCATATTCGAGAAACAGGCTATAATTCATGTTTTTTATCCATGTTTCAAACTCCTGAAGTTTTTTATTTAGGACATTGGTACAAGTATATGCCTGTGGATTCGTAGTATTTTCGTTTTTCATAACAATAATAATTAGTAAAAATATGTTTCCATGATTAAGATTTTACTATAAAATTGACACAGTTTGCGATTTTTACCACTAGTTTTTTGCCTTTTTTAAAACTACTATCATTATCGGCTTTTTATTGAGAAAATTTAGGGTTTATTTCTGAATGCAAATCCGGAAATTCTATGAACTTTACTCCGCGACAACACTTAGAAATTGATAATTATATTAAATTTGTAGATGAAATCCTTCACAAGTGCGATAAGGGAATCGAATATTGCAAGATTTGCCCCAATGAATTTGTGTGTACAGAATTGGAAAAAGA
>MHYI01000269.1:2624-5322 GCA_001828295.1 Planctomycetes bacterium RBG_16_41_13
GACAGTATCCTGGATTTATTGCTCGATAACAAGCTTGCCAATCCTTCATATAAACCAAGGGCCAAAATAGGTGCGGTCAGAATACTCCTTACGTATAACTCCAGGATTAGCTTCTCTGCCTATTTGAAATGTTTATGCACTGAAGATATCATGTCGAACCTTACAAGTAATTTGCCTCCAGAGATTACTTCAAACTGCACAAAGATTGTAAATCAATATATCCAGGCCCAACACATCGATATCACCGTACCGCAGGCAATTGATCGTAGAATATTTTATCTTGAAAAAAATATGCCTGAGATAATCCAAGGGTGCAACCTAACCGATACAGGACTTGCGGCTGCACTCTGTTATTACTCAATGCTTATGAAGTCACCAATCACAGAAGACATGGCGATAACAGGTGGTTTAGACGAGCAGGGAAATGTAGTTCATGTAAAATTCCTGGATAGCAAGATTGAGACGGTTTTAAGGGAATTACATTTTATAGACAGGATCGTTATCCCAAAAGGTTCTTCATGCAGCATCCGTGTCCCTGAGAACGTAAAAATAATTGAAGTGAGTAACTTTGAACAAGCAATAGATATTGTATTTAAAAACGACTTCACAATTTAACCTAATTATTTTCCTCCGTTTTTTCTCATCTCTGTTGAAGCAGATTAATTCCTGCATTAGGCTGAGAACTACATTCTTTTGACGTAGACGTAGTGGTTTCAATCCACTGGAAGAGCTTTTTCTTCAACTCCTTTGCTATCTTAGGATGGTTTTCAAAAATATTCTTCTCTTCCTTAGGGTCGTTACTGAGATTATACAATTCATATTTACCATCGCCTAAGCCTCCGCTGCTCATATTACTCGTGGGCGTGTTGGTATAAATGAGCTTCCACTCTTTCGTCCTGACACATCGGAGTTTGATTTCCTCCATCTCTTTTGTACTCTGATACCCACCCAAAATCGTTTCACAAAAGACTACCCCCTGCTCAAAACGTCCAGGCGTAAATTTTAAATTATCAACAGATTTTCCCCGCATTAATGTTGATAAGGAATATCCGTGTAAACCTTCAGGGATGGGCAGACCTAATATATCCAGGATCGTTGGCATAACTTCTATTTGTTGCACCAGGGCGTCTACGACCCTGTGTTTAACTTTTTTTGGCCACCGGATGATCAATGGTATGTGAATAATCTCATCATACAATTTCGCATTCAATGATGTGGATGCATGACCAATAAAGCCATGCTCAAACAATTCTTCTCCATGATCGGAAGTTATAATGATTACCGTGTTGTCCAATATGCCCCATTTCTTCATCTTTTCCGTAAGTTGCCCCATGTAGTCATCCAACTGTCTCAACTGTCCATCGTACAGCGCAACAATGATCTTTCTGTCTGTGTTATCGAAATTAATGGAATTGTTTTTGATGACGCTTTTCTTTTTTACCACAGAAACAGCTTCGGTATCAGCAGATATACCACTAAAAATATCCTCCTGGAAAATTTTATCGTAAGGATTTTTGGGATTATACGGCAAATGCACCCCATGATAGTGATACCATATAAAAAATCTCTGGTCTTTGTATGCCTCTAACAATTTCAGTAAATCTTCTCCTTCTTCTGCCTGAAACCGCTCTTTATCAACCACATCGAAACCTAAATGCCAGTAATTGGGAATATCGACAAATTTTGGCAACACAGGCGCTACATATCCACTTCCCTTCAAAACTTTGGGCAAGGTCAAAACATTCTCTCTTAGAGTTCTGTCCTTTGCATCAACGCCATGGGTTGGTGGATACAAAGATGTAAATATGGAAATCATCCCTGGAGTAGTCCATGCTGATTGGGAGAAGGCATGGGTAAACAGCACCCCTTCTGAGGCTATCTTATCAATATTCGGAGTAGTATTGCGATTGTAACCGTAACAACCAAAGTGGTCTGGACGGCAGGCGTCAATTGTGAAAAGGAGTATATTGGGGAGGTCTTCCTTTGCTTCTGAACTCGTACCAATAACAAAGAGAGGCATGAGGGAATATACCACAAAGATTAATCGTCGAAGTACGCTCATTTCATTTTAAACATCCGGTCTTAATACAAAGGCGATAAATAGTTCCCCCATTCCTCCGGAAAGGCAATTCATAAAGATATCCTTTACATCAAAAACCCGCATCGGTAAAAGACCTTGAATAAGCTCATCAGTTGTGCCCAGTAAAAATACCAGAATGGTTGTGTAAAAATATACCCTCGTCTTCTTTACGTCGTTTTTAAAGGCCCAAAAAATAATACAACCCAATATACCATACATGAGCAAGTGAAATCGTTCCGGTCCTGTAGAACACATGTATTTCAGTATGGCAAGACAGGAAAAGGATATTAAAATAAATGCAAAATAAACAGAAATTTCTCTGACCTGTTTTTGAAAGATCAAATAAAGTAAAAAATATCCACCCAATACAAATACCAAAAATAATCCTAAGTAATTAATACTATCACCCCACTGACCTAACACAAACCTCCAGAACCTCGGTCCAAATGGTAAAAAGACATAGAGAGCCGAAGTATAAATAGCAACGATTCCCCATCGCCATTCCCGGGAGACTTTTTTTATAAAGCTATGGTTTATGTATAGAGCCATAAAATAATTGTACTATAACCTCACCGTCAGTCCCTGGGCCATCTTGATTTCCATGGCATGATTGACCGT
>MHYI01000270.1:0-122 GCA_001828295.1 Planctomycetes bacterium RBG_16_41_13
ACCCCCCAGGATTATCGGAACTTTGGGGTAAACTTTTTTTATTTCTATCGTAAGATCACGTGTCACTGGCCATGCGTGCGACCACATGTTGGATATCCCGATTATCGCAGTGTCCCTTGGTA
>MHYI01000270.1:135-1327 GCA_001828295.1 Planctomycetes bacterium RBG_16_41_13
CTCCGGAATAGTGATACCACGAACATTTGAGATGCCCCATTTGGTATATTTATACATGTCCTCACCCAGGCCATCGATTACCTCAACCGTATGACCTAATTTCTCCATATATCCCGCAATATAAGAAGCACCAATAGGGGGTACACCACAAGACCCAATCTGAGTCAAGGTTACAATCTGGGGTGGAACAATAATCGTTACATTAGCCATAGCGCCTCCTCGCTAATAAAATTAGCTAAAAAATGTTACTTTTTAAAATTTAACCGTAAATAATTCCATACGATCCCTGCCTCTTGCATTCTCATTAATGACATCATTACAAAAAAAATTAACGCGCCTATCCCCACAGAGCAGAGCAAATGAGCGGCTTGGAAAAACATCTTTGATAAATCGAGAAAATTACCCAACAAATGAGTAATGATATAAACAGATAAGACCATTATCAATGTAGATAACCCTATTTGACCAATAAAACTGAAAGAACCCAATAGATTTATATCTTCTATTTTCTTTTTTAGCAAAACAAATAACAGGCAAACTTTTATTCCTTGAGAAAGAGACCATGCTAAAGCAATGCCCTTCAGGGACAAATATTTCATGAAAGGGAAAGCCAGGGCTACATAGAGCAATAGCCCCAAACCCGAAATAATCATTGGGGTTTTCACATCAAATTGGGAAAAATAAAATTTATGCAAGATTATTTCCAGAGCCCATGCTACCATGCCAAATGCAATATACCTCAGGACCGAAGCAGTCAATACTGTGGAAACAGGTGTAAATTCACCCCTTTCAAAAAGAAGCTTGATGATAGGCACACTTAAAATCATGCATCCCGCAGCAAGCGGAACAAAGATGAGAGATACCGTTCTTAATGAATTGGAAAACATTTCCTTTAATTTTTGTTTTTCTCCTGCTTGTGAAGTTTCAGAAAAAAAGGGAAAAACCACAACACCCAGGGAAAGAGGTACAACATATATGGGCATTTCAATAAGCCTTTGAGCATACGTGAGAGCTGAAACGCTTCCGGGCGGAAGGGTGGAGGCAAATATGTTACTTACTAAGTACGTTAACTGCCAGAATAGAACACACAAAAACAGCGGGCCTGATAATCTCATAACCTTCTGAAAAGGGGAACAACGTATATTCAAAGATGGCTTATAAAATTTAATCTTTTTTCTGAGCCCAAAAATAT
>MHYI01000270.1:1351-1425 GCA_001828295.1 Planctomycetes bacterium RBG_16_41_13
CTGCAACAAGTCCAATTGAAAACCCTGCCACCTTTATCATGGAGAGAAAGATTATTGTGGGAGAGGCTTTAAAT
>MHYI01000270.1:1550-2808 GCA_001828295.1 Planctomycetes bacterium RBG_16_41_13
TCGTCAATTCTCTCTGCTCTCCTTTATATCCAGGAGCAAAAACCGAAATCACGAACGGTGAAGCTAACATACAAGCCACAACAATTATTGTGAAAAGAATTGTCAAAATATTTCCGATGATACTCGCTATTTCCCAACCTTTCTTTTCGTCCTCTTCATTCTTCAAGTATCCAATGAAAACCGGCAGGAAGGAAGAAGCAACTACCTCTTTTATTATTATATAAACCATATATATTATAGAATAAACCATTAAGTAAGCATCTGCCTCTATCCCTGTACCCCAAAAAAAGGCAATAACCTGCTTTTCCACAAAACCAAATATTTTGTGAAGAACGGTTATTGCCATGACTATACCTGTGGAACGAACGATTATTTTTGAAGATGTATCTTCTCCATAATTATTATACACAGTTGTTTTCATCTCTGATTACCTACAAGAGTGTTGAATAAGTCTGTTCTGGTGACGGCGTATAATTTTATAAAATGGCCTAAAGGGAAAAGAGAACTTAGAGCAATTCCAGATTCCACAGGTGAAAAGAGAAGAGTATGACTTCTATTTGCTCTGCAGATCATTGTATCTGAGAGGTGAAATAAAACAATCCATTAACTGGTTGCTATAAATATCCATCCCCCACACATCAACAAAATCCCGACTAAACGGACAACTGAGACAGTTTCATGTAAAAAAAATATTGAACTCACTGTTACAAAAATCAGGCTTATAACGCCGAGTAGTGGATACGTATAACTCAAATCATTGATCGACAGTACAAAGAGCCCTATAACCGTGGCCAATCCATATAATAATGCCCCAAAGACAAAATGGTAATTGTACAGCAAGATTTTAATTTTTTCATATAATATATCATCGATATCGGTGATCGTCAGAAGCCCCTTTTTTATCAAAGTTAAACTGGTTACGTTCATCAGCCCAACAATAACTATGAGAATAATACTGATTGTTTTTGATGTACTCATAGTATTTTACTCGTAATAGAAGTTACTAATTCCGACCATTTTTTATGAGATTGTGCCATCTCAATCTTCCCCATTCTTTAAGAAGTAACGGAAATTTTCGCGGGTTAAAAAGCAGATTATGGGTTACAAAACATTCATGAGTGCAAAAACACTTTTCTCTTTTAATATACTTCCTCACCTCTTCTGCTTTATTTGAAAACCATATCTTTTTAATATCATAATCATAATCCCTGAGATTTCCCAAAGATTTATTTAATAATTCACATGGATAAACATCTCC
>MHYI01000270.1:2833-3720 GCA_001828295.1 Planctomycetes bacterium RBG_16_41_13
CGTAGCAAGGTAAAAACCACTTTTTCTCCCGTGCTGTTTTAGCAATCAATCTTCTACTCAGCAAATTTTTTGCATCGACAAAGTGGCTAAAAGGAAAATTAGTAAAACCGCTGATATTCCTTTTCCTGACATCATTATCCATAACATTGCAAAATTCTTCAAATTTTGCAATATCGATGCCTTTTGCAAGCGGATTCTTAGGATTACCTCTTGTTAACGTATTAAATATATTAGCATTGTTAGATAGTTTCTTAAGATAGTCATACAAGGGTAGTAATTTGTCCTGATTAAATGAAGATACCGTTACCGTGAGATTGGTATTGTAATTGGGAAATTCTTTTTCCAGGGAACGTAATTCTTTATATGTACGAATAGCTTTATCAAAAAGACCCTTATGTTTTCTTATCCTATCATGGTCCTCCCCTAACCCATCGATTGATATAGTTACGCTTAAATGCAAATTTGGACATGCTTTCAGAATCTCTTTTGTAGTCTTTATACATTTTTCGGTCAGAGACCCATTGGAAGGCATCATGATCTTTTGAACAGAATTATTGGTATAATAAATTTTAAAGATTTCTGCCAAGTCATCTCTCAAAAAAGGTTCCCCGCCGGTTATAAACATAAATAAAATGTTACCCATATTTTTAGAAAACTTTTCAATTTCATCTATTGTCAACTCGTTATTTATGCTATATTCCCAATTCCCCCGCAAACAGTGCTCACAGTTTGCTGTACAAGCCTGGGTAACAAAATGGATAAGATAAATCGGCAACCCTCTTTTAGAGAAAAGCTTCGATGTGTATTTCAGATAATTAAAGTAATTAAGATGGCTCATGATAATTAAGGTGATGAAGCAGGTGGCTGTGACTGCGTAACATTAAATT
>MHYI01000270.1:3779-5730 GCA_001828295.1 Planctomycetes bacterium RBG_16_41_13
TTTCTGGGAATTATTTGATTTATATATTGATCTACAAATTTATCTGCTTTTGCAATTGGAGTTTTTGGGACGTAAACGATATCGTAAGGTTTTAGATAAACATCCTTTTCTTTATTTTTCATAACCCTTTTCATGTCAATTTTTACGATCTCTGGCTTCTGAGAACCAGAATTTCGTAGTATTAGTACATTACTTAACCCCCCCGTTTCTTTAAATCCCTCTGCCATATAAATAGCCTGAAGAGCGGTAAGATTTTCATGAAGTTTGATTAGCTGGGGTGAATTGACCTCACCTCCAATATATACGTTCTGTGTAGAAAAAGTCCGGACAATAATTGTTATTTCAGGCTCTTTTATATTCTTTGCATATTTTTGCGTAAGAATTTTGTCTAATTCTGAAGTCGTCAGACCCACAGCCTTTACATCATCGATTAACTGGAGAGATATCTTTCCATCCGGTCTGATGTTAACTTCTTCGTCTAATTCGGGTACATTATAAAATTTTATCTCTAATTTATCTCCTGCGTGCAGTACATAATCATCCTCTGCGGTACTCGAAGGTTGTGGAGTAGAGGGTATGGTATTTAATTCTGAGACTTTTTTATTATGAGTGCAAGCTGTAAAAGTAAAAAGTATTAGGAAAATTACTTTTACTTTATAAGCATGGCGTCCGGTTTTCATGGTTTTCATGATACTCTTACAGTTAATCTATATATACTTTGAGAATAGTATTGATTAATACTATTCTTTAATTTACTTTTCAAAAAATTAAATTTTTGATAAAGTTGTTTTGGCAAAATATAACATTTCAATGTGGCGTATCACGTTCATTTCTTATAACACACGAATTAGTTTTCGTCAATGAAAATACTTTTACTCAATCCACCGGTTCTCAGGAAATTTTCCCTTCCGTATCAGATATTGATGGGCAGGGGTTTCCGTCTGAGAAGGACAAAGACCACAGAGCGGGAATGAAGGCTAGTGCATTTAATGTACAGGAATTTCAAAACGACTATGTAGTGGCAATTCATGAATTGCCACTACACTGTTAAAAGCCGCCGAAGGCCTAATTAATGCGTTGTTTGTCCCAATTGTACAGGCTACACTCAGTAACGAAGTCATTATATCGGGATATATAAAATTTACTCTAAAAGAACCAGCCCGTATATATTAACCTCATCGAGTTTATTCTTAAGCGTTTCTATTTTTAAGTTATGATTTCTCACCGTCTGATAGACATCGATACCACACGCCTCCATTGACGGTCTTGCCTCTGCAGTACGAATACAGGCTGAGGCAGTCTCGCAATTTTCGCACAATTTACAAGGTCCTGCGCCAAGACCAAATGCCTTATAAAATCCCAGAGAAAATGCGTGCTTTTCGATTTCTGCTGTGATATATCGCATCTGCCAACTCAGGTGACCGTGGAGGAGTAATGCTTTATTATATTCCCCAAGAATCTTTTTCATCTCTTCATAAGCTGGCGCATGAGGCGGGCAGGTGAGCTTTTTCCCATACTCGTCACATCCATATTTGCATTTCAGTTGAACCCAACGTGCAACTGCAATGGTATTGGTATGAATAATGAAAGCTTGTTCACAGCCAAGTTCTATGGACTTTTTAATCAACAAGTCGCACAAACCTTTGGAATCAAGGTGTGATGTAATTTCTGTCTGAATGTCTGGTATAGCCGAATCCTGGGTATGCATAGGTAAATCTCCTAAAGGATTATTTTTTCATATATTTACTATAAACGAGATAGTGTATTTAATCAAATATTTTTTCCCTGGAATGTATACCGGGACATTTTATTGACAGCGCCAATTCATACGGTATAATCAGTCGGGAAAACAGCAGCAGCGGTTTAAAAATAATTTTCATAAGATTCACTTTACCACTTAGGCTGTATGGTAGCAGTGACCATGAAGGAAGAAAAAAAACGTCCTACAATT
>MHYI01000271.1:0-2752 GCA_001828295.1 Planctomycetes bacterium RBG_16_41_13
AAATCGTCATTCTGTAACCCCTCTTTCACGATTACATGAAGTAATCCGTTTATGAGGGCTACGTTTGTGCCTGCCCTTAACTGAAGGTGGATGTCTGCATATTTGACAAGTTCTATCTTTCTGGGGTCGATTACGATGAGTTTCGCTCCGTTCTGACGCACCGCCTTTTTTACTTTTAACGCTGCTACCGGATGGGCTTCCGTCATATTGGAACCGCTGACGATGAGTACTTCAGCCCCCTCAATATCGGCCAGTGAGTTTGTTGCCGCTCCGCTTCCCAGCGCTGCCCTGAGACCTGTTACCGAAGGCGCATGACATACACGCGCACAGTTGTCCATATTGTTGGTGCCCATTACCGTACGTGTAAACTTCTGGGCAAGAAAGTTTTCCTCGTTTGTTCCCCTCGATGAACTCAGACACCCGAATGCATCCGGGCCATGCTTTCCCTTTATCTCCGCAAATCTCTTTGCCACAAGACCGATCGCTTCTTCCCAACTGGCCTCCCGGAACGGTTCGTTTATACTATCGCGCACAAGCGGCGTTTTTAAACGATCCTTGCTTGAATAAAATTCAAATCCATACCGCCCCTTAACACAGAGACTCCCATAATTGGGCGCAGAGTTTGTATCCGCCGTTACCTGTAATATTTCATTGTTTTTTATATGGAGTACCAGACTGCAACCCACCCCGCAGTAAGAACATACCGTCCTCACTTTCCTGGTTTCCCATGAACGCGCCTTCTTCATTACCGGTTTGTCCATTAACGCCCCCACCGGACACACAGATACACAGTGACCGCAGAACACGCACCCACCGTCTTTCAGCGACTTCTCAAAGGCGGTTGACACCCTTGTCTTTATGCCCCGATCCGAAAACGCCCACACATGCTGCCCCTGCACTTCATCGCATATCCTCACACATTTGCCGCACAGTATGCACTTGTTCATGTCCCGGTAAATGCCGGGATTCGACCAGTCTGGCGCAGGCGCAGGATTCTGCTTTACAAACCGCGATGTCTTTACTTCATACTCATACATCAGATTCTGCAGGGAACACTCCCCCGCCTTGTCGCAGGTAAGGCAATCATTGGGATGATTCGACCAGAGCAACTCCAGATTCATACGCCGGGAACGCAGCACCGCTTCGCTCCGGGTTGACACCTTCATGCCCTCCGCTACAGGCGTTGCACACGAGGCCGCCAAATTGCCCCTCCCTTCCACTTCCACCACACATATCCTGCATGCCCCCGAAGGCTTCAGCCGCGGGTCATGGCATAGCGTCGGTATCCGTATCCCAACCCGCCGCGCCGCTTCCAATATCGTCTGCGAAGGGTCAGCCTCCACACGCTTCCCGTCTATTATTACTGTTGTCATGTATCCTCCTGCATTTTATAACTATCGCACATATAATGTGTAAAAGAACAGGTTTACCATTAACGTACAAAAAGTCTGAATCGCCTGCAAAATTAAGCGCTAAACTTCATTATGCCACACATTTAAAGAAGCATAAAGCAATTGCCCTATTTTTAAAATCACAAAGGTTTGATTATACAAAAAGGCATCTTTATATTTCAATTTTAAAAACATTAAACAAATTAAAAAAGGTTTGTTTTAAATAAGAGAGGTATTTATAATTCATTTTAAAATCCCTTAACATTAAATTATTTACAAATAGTATCCTGAAAATAAATTATGGAGACATGCCATTAAACACATTCATGACTTAGATTATTACCATTCATCAGAAGGGAATACGCACAAACATACCTATAGACTTCACGAGCAAAAAAAGCTTATCTTGGCGAGCGCTATCACGGGGGTCATATTTATTGTTGAAGTAATTGGCGGGATTATTACAAACAGCCTTGCCCTGCTTAGTGATGCAGGCCACATGCTCACCCATCTCTTTGCGTTATTAATTAGTCTGTTTGCCATAATGTTTGCGTCAAAACCGCCTACACAAAAAAAGACCTACGGTTTTTACCGGTTAGAAATACTGGCAGCATTGCTCAACGGCATCATACTCCTCCTCATCACCGTTTGGATATTTTACGAAGCATACCATCGGTTTGTGACCCCGCAAGCGATATCGAGCGGCAAAATGTTTTTCCTGGCTATCATAGGCCTGCTTGCAAATATAAGCTGTGTTTATATTCTTAAGTCAGGCGAACACGGGCACAGTCTGAATGTCAAATCGGCTTTTTTGCATATGCTTGGAGATACCATTTCCTCCGTTGGCGTAATAATCGGCGCAGTTATTATTTATTATGCAAACTGGTATATTGTCGACCCCATCATTAGTATAATGCTATGCATCCTCATCCTGATATGGTCATATAAGTTAATAATGGAATCGGTTGATATTTTGCTTGAAGCAACGCCAAAGGATATTAATGTCGGGGAGGTAATTTCACGATTAGAACAAATCTCTGGCGTTGAAGGAGCGCATGACATTCATATTTGGACAATTACCTCCGGCATGTATGCAATGAGCGTGCATATAGACACGAAGGATATGCTGCTCAGCAAAACTTCCTTAATTTCAAGGGAAATTAACCGTATTTTAGTGGAGAATTTCAGGATAGGACACACTGTTATACAATATGGCTGCGAATGCAACAATAACAGCGGTGAAAAGAACAAACATATAAACAACAAAGAACATACGCATGAACAAGACAATACCCACACACATGATAACGAATAAAACTTACGCAACACTTTCGTTTTTTGTAACACTTTAGTCTTTTTTG
>MHYI01000271.1:2881-5650 GCA_001828295.1 Planctomycetes bacterium RBG_16_41_13
TTTTTAACGGCAATGCAATTAATTCATACCTTCCCGGCTCAACAGTTGATAAATCCAGGCCTTCGAGGATAATGACGTCGTTTCGCAAAAGAATGTGATGTGTTTCTGCCTGTTGGCTTTCAAATTTTTCTACGGAAAGATAATCGACTCCAACAAGTCTTATTCCCTTGTCTACTAAGTACTGCGCCGCATCTTTTGTTAAGTAAACGAAATCTTTTTTAAAGGCGGAAAGTTTCCAGTAGGATGAGTTGACTGTTTTAAAAAGAACCCTTTTTACATTGTCAAATCGCAATTGCTTTATATCACTTACGTCGATATTTTCTTTGTTTTTAAACTCAAATACCGTTGCTTCGCCTATCAGATTTTCAAGGGCAAGCTGATCAATTGTCCTGCCGTTTTCCAGAAAATGGCTGGGAGCGTCAATATGAGTGCCACAATGCGAACCTATTTTTAACTCAGAAAGATTACAAAAATCTCCCTGGGAAATCAGGCTTGTTCCCGTAATCGATACCGCAGGGTCGGATGGCCAGGTAATCATGGCATTTGATATGGGTAAGGTTACATCATAAAAAGTCATTTTTCCCCCTTATTTAATCCCCGCAAGTATGGGAGAAGCATTTGCTATAAATTGTCATAAATGCATTCATACCCAAACTGGCAAATGCTTCGCCCCTATCTTTTTTATTAAACACTATAAACAATACCGCCATTTTCAAATATAAAGAAACTATGCGAAACAAATCAAGGGGATATTTTTATACCGGTTTGGGAGGGTACTAAAGAAACGCGCGATGTGAAATCAATAGTGAAACACCTCATTATTTGCGGGCAAGATAGCCTCAACAATTACTGCGAAGCGAGAGTTGCGGCAAATCTTAGCATTTCATTGGCATGAATGTCTGATGTAAGGAAATAGGTAGTATCATTTTCCATCCAGATAACTGTATTAAATCCACGCTGGTTAGTGATGTAAAAGTCTCTGGGACCAAAACTAATACGTTCCAGTTTTGCTACAGGGAAATGCATGTTGCGGATAATTTGAAGTGATAGTTTATTTCCCTCGTGGTTAAACACAATACACGGACTGCTTGTGCCATAGAGGTTTACCGGCAAATCATTTACTATGCTCACCCGTCCTATATTCAACGGGTTTAATGACTTGCGTATCTGGGTATTAATGTTTTGGCTTAAATATCTGCCCGCGTTCCCAACGACAGATGTTCTTTCATTAAAAACCAAATTCTCATTCAGCACCTTAACGTGATTGGTAACTGCGTCATCGACAATAGAAACTGAGTCTGCCTGCCGATTGTTCGCCAGATAGAATATTCCGCCTGCAATCATTAATAATAGAGAAGCCGCTATCGCAAGTGTATGGGGTGAAAATAGTATTTTTAATCGTTTTTGTCTGAGGGGAGATGTGCGGAAAACCAATTCATGGTCGATGGAATCAAGATTTGCGATAATTCTGCTGTGTAAATGGCGCGGGGCGGTTACATTTTTACAATGAGATTTTATCAATAAACGGGTTTGTTTTTCAAATTCATATCGTTGATTACAAGGAATGCAGTGTTCTAAATGCTTTTGCAGTTTGGGATAAAGACCGGTCTCCAACTCACCGTCCATAAATTCATAGAGATATTTATTAACATCGATACAAGACATCATTTCTCCCTCTTAACAAAGCCTCTTTCTTTCGCATAGTTCCACAAATTTTTTCTCAGCAAACTTCTAGCGCGATTAATCCTTGATTTCACTGTTCCGATGGGAACATTTATAATTTCTGCGATCTCTTTATACGTTAATTCTTCAATATCAGAATATATTATTGCCTCGCGATATTCGATGGGCAAACTATCTATTGCATTCTTTATGTCATCTCCCAGTATATCATCAAGGCTCTCTACTTTGCTTTTCAATGTATCAATTGATTCCTTTGTATCTGGTTCATTATTGTTTGATACATACGAATTTACTAATTCAATATCTTCATAAAGCACTTCACTTGGGGAACTGATAGCCTTTCTGTATTTATTTATAAATGTATTCCTTAGGATTTTAAAAAGCCATGCTTTAACATTTGTCCCCTTTTGAAATGTGTTAAAAAAACGATATGCCTTCAAGTATGTTTCCTGAACGAGATCTTCCGCATCTTCTTTGTTCGTTGACATACGCACTGCCATATTATAAAGGGAATCAACGTGCGGCATTGCAAGTTCTTCGAATTCTTTTCTTGTGTCGTTTCCCTTCATTTTTTCTTAATGCATCCTTAAAAACAATCAAGTACTGGATAATGTTCCCGATGAAGTGCGTATTCTGCAATTTTTAATACAAATTTTAAAAAAATATGCAACCGGCAAAAAAGGTGGTTCTTTGATAGTGCCAGGTGGGAAGGTCTATTTGTAACTTCTCAATAAGCAGAGGGAAACAACCCCCCTTTATTAATGTGAAATACTGTAACAGTCGGCAGTCGGCAAATTGCAGATTGTGGACTGTGGAAGGTAGAAATTATTATAAAAACCTCAACTTATTGAGAAGTTACGTCTATTTTTGTTGTTTCAATTGTATTGATAGGTATAAGGGCTCCACCGCAATGCCGTGTGAGTTTTTTTAAATGACCCGTATTTTACGGTGGTATTCCCAATGATAGCTTTGTATTTTTCTCACAGGAGACTATATACGCCACTAACAAAGACGGGGTCCCAAATTATTGTTATAGGTCTTAAAAATTATACCTCTATCCACGTACATGGCAGAGCCCTTAAAAGT
>MHYI01000271.1:5725-5949 GCA_001828295.1 Planctomycetes bacterium RBG_16_41_13
ACACTTTAGATTTTTGAAAATTAATACACATATTTTCGCTCAACATGGGTGGCACGGACAAGCTGTGCTTGTCCGTGATCGTGTGCGAATGGGTCTAAGCCAACTCCCCACACGGACAAACAAATTTTGTCCATGCCACCCAAAACTAAACTGCAACATATTTTCAAAAAGCTAAATTATTACAATACTTTTGCCTGAAAACAATCAGGGCTTTCTGTTTTCGG
>MHYI01000272.1 GCA_001828295.1 Planctomycetes bacterium RBG_16_41_13
AAAGCACTCCGGTGTTGGAACATGGCACGTCTGCAAGCACACGGTCAAATTTGCAGCGAAAGGGGATTTTTCCTTCTGAAGCATCACCGCAGATGATGGTAATGTTTTTGATGCCTAGTCTTTGGCAGTTTTCTTTTACACGATGCAGCCTTTTCAGGGAAATGTCTAAGGCGTAAATGCTGCCTTTGTTTTGTATTATTTCGGCAATGTGTGTAGTTTTTCCCCCAGGCGCTGCGCACATATCCAATAGAGTGATTGCGCCGGCGGTGGATGTTTCTGCAATGAGAAACGTACCAACTTTCATGGAGGTTATATCCTGCACCGAAAATAATCCATCAGAAAATCCAGGTATGTCAGAAACGACACTCTTGTTTACTATCAATGCATTGTTGTCTATTACACGCGCAAGAATGCCCTTTTGTTCCAGGAGGGAAGCAAATTCATTGATTGAAGTTTTGTTCTGATTAATACGCAGAGATAATGTCGGTATGTAATTGTTCGCCTTGCATATTTCTATTGTCTTGTCTTTCCCGTATCTGATGAGCCAGCGCTTTATCAACCATTCCGGATGGCTATAGTTTTTTGCGATATATGATGTAAGGTTTTTCCCCGGATCGGGAAAGATAGGATCGTGGAACTCACACCAAACGTTTTCTTTCTTGTATAACAATTTTTGCGGATTGACATTTTCATAATCGACTGAATATTTATTCTTTATGGTTCGGTCCACTGCACGCAGGATCGCATTGGCAAAACGTGCGGCGTCTGGGCGCCGTATCAGATTTTTAACGAGTTCTACGGAGGTATTTACCGCGGCAGAATGAGGAATTTTATCTAAAAAAACCATCTGATAGATTCCCAGACGCAAGGCATAGAGTAAACAAGGTTCTATTTTTTTAAGCGGAATCTTAGAAAAGAAAGAAAGAATGGTATCAAGGGATAACCGATGACGGGTAATGCCGTTTACAAGTTCCAGGAGAAGGTGTTTGTCTAGCCTTGATACATTCGGTTGTTGACATCGCTCCTCAACAAGTTCCTGTGAGAAAACATCTTTTTCATCAACCTTTCGCAGAATGCGAATACTTTCAAGGCGTACATCAATCTTATTTGAGGAATTTTTCAATTGCTTCTTTTACTTCATCCATATATACGTCAGTATCTTTGCAGTATCCATGTGGCCTGAGATTTGGCACTGCAAAAATAGTTTTTGGGGCGGCGGCCATTAAACCGGTTCTTAATTCTTTTTCGCAGGCAATAGCAACAACTCCGTGTATCTCTTCTGATTTTACTTTTTGAAGGGCAACACGTCCTCCGGTGGCAAGAGATATGTGTACGCCGTATTTTTCAGAAAATTCTATCAGATCTTTTATCTTGCACTTTCCGCAGCGTTTACATTCATTCAAATCGTTCTTTACATTTTGTTTACACTCAGAGTGTTGAATACAATGCGGGAAGAGAATAAGTAAATTTTTTGAAGAGCATTTTTTCTTCCTTAGTTTTACCATAAGATTATTGATAGAAACAAACTTCTTATCAATAAATTCCATAATTATCGGCCTCTTATAAAAATGTTAGTGTTTATGCAGTAAATATGTCCTGAGATGCAACTTTGTAGCCACGGATAAAATCCTGCGCATCCATTGCGCGTTTCCCTTCAGGTTGCAATTGCGTGATACAAATAGAGCCATCCAATGTTGCAACATGAATTCCACAGGTTGCCGTTTCGACAACTGTTCCCGGTATAATAGATTCCTGAGTGCGACATCCCTCATGAATATGTGTCTTTAACAGAATAATCCTCTTTCTCGTTTCTGGCAGGTTGTTCTTATTGTAAAACGCATATGCACCGGGAACAGGCGTAACGCCACGTATTCGATTATGAATTTCTTGTGTTTTTTTTGACCAGGAGATCAACCCGTCTTCTTTTTTCAGTTTTGGAGCAAAAGTCACTTTTTTCTCATCTTGTTTCTTATAACGCGCTGTTTCTGTTGCAACACTATCCAATGTTTCCAATAACAACTCAGCGCCCATAAAGGATAATCTTTTTTCAAGCTCCCCTGCATTTTCGTCCGGGGATATTGAAGCGCTTTTTTGCGCAATAATATCACCTGCATCCATTTTGAGGGTCATCACCATAGAAGTTACGCCACTCATAGTTTCTCCTTTTATAATTGCCCAGTTTATGGGGGCAGCTCCACGGTATTCTGGCAACAAAGATGAGTGTATATTTATACATTTGAATCGTGGAATGTCAATTATCTGGCTGGATAAAAGTTGCCCGAATGCAACAACCACGATAAAGTCAGGGGCATATCTTTTCAATTGTTTTATCACGGATTCATCATTTACGTTGGCTGGTTGTAATATTTCCCCTCCCAATTCCAGCGCTTTGATTTTTACCGGCGAAGGGCAGGGTCTTTTGCTTCTTCCTTTTGGCCGGTCTGGTTGCGTTACCACGGCAACAACATTATACATTGATTTTGCCAAGGAACTCAGGCTGGGAACTGCAAATTCCGGGGTTCCCATAAAAATAACGTTCATCATTTAACCAACCAACTGTTCCTTTTCCCACTCTTTTTCAGATTGTGCAAAAGAGCATATTAAACCGGAACCCGGTCTTTTTTATATGTCCGCTCTAATTCTTTTAATTGTTGAGATGCAGCAAGTCTGCTGGCAGGGCTCATTCTGTCTATGAAAAGACATCCATTCAGATGGTCAAGCTCGTGTTGCCATGCACGGGCAAGTAAATCTTCCAGAACAACCTCAATTTTCTGTCCATTAAGATTATACGCACATACCTTAATTTTGCGGGTTCTTATAACCTTTCCCATAATGCCTGGAAAACTTAAACATCCTTCTTCTTTACTTGTTTCACCAGCTTCTTCCATGATTGATGGGTTGATAAACACCTTATCGTCAACATTATTTCCAACAACATCAATAACGAATAAACGTACAGACCAGCCTACCTGTGGCGCCGCCAACCCAATACCCTGTGCATGGTGCATCAATTCGATCATTTTTTCTGCCTTTTTATACACATCTGCATTGATTTCTGTCAGGGGTTTTGCCTTTTGACGTAATACAGGAGTAGGATAAGTAACAATATTCACTTGATTTTTTTTTTGGAAAATATAAAAAGGTTAAAAGATGCCCGGGAGATAACTGCCTTTTTTAGAAAACTAAAGTGTTACAATTCAACTAACCGACTTTCTCAAATATAATAAAAACAAACAATAATTGCAAGTTACAAAAAAGCTTGATAACGGCATTCCCGGGTAAATTTTCACCTATTTCTTTGCTTGACATACTATAATCGTTGGCTATAATAATTGTTTAATTATTGCGATTGCTGACACTATGATAGCATTGAATTAAGGAGGGGTTTTTGAAAAATATCTTAAATAAAGAAATAAAGGGGATTATTGATACTTATCCGGAAGTAGGCAAAATTCTTGAAGAGTATGGCATAGGGTGTGCGCCATGCTCTGTTGGAAGTTGCTTAATGAAGGATATCGTTGGAATTCATAATCTTGATCCTCTGCAAGAAGCAACATTGATGTATAGAATAGAAAAGGTTATTTATCCGGACAGGGATGTTCCTGAGCCAAAGGTGGATTTGACAAAGATGGCTACTCCCAGGAAAATTACATATTCTCCTTCGGTGAAGAAACTTGTTGATGAACATGTTCTCATTAAACGGCTTTTGGCTCTCATTCCCTCCATTGTTGAATATATTGAAAGTAGCATGGAAGTAGATAAAGACCTTGTGCTAAGTTGCGTTGATTTTATACGTAATTATGCTGACAAATATCATCATATGAAGGAAGAAGACATTCTATTTAAATACATTGATGAAAATGCTGAAATTATACAGATTATGTATAAAGATCACGATACAGGAAGAAACCATGTCCGGCAAGTAGTAGAGGGGGTGGGAAGTGGTGACAAGGCTGCGATAAAAGAGCACCTTTTGGGATACATGGATTTACTTACACAGCATATCAAGAAAGAAGATGAAATCCTTTATCCCTGGATTGATCGTCAATTATCTGATACGCAGGTGGGTGAAATGTTTCAAAGATGTAATGCGGCAGATGCTTCTGTTGGGGATGAATTGCCAAGGAAGTACGAGAATTTTATTAATGAGTTAGAAGGAAAATTTTTAATGGAGGTTGTAAAATGAGTGGTTGTCCAGGATCAAGAACGATAGATTTTAGTGAAAAGGAAGAACAAGGCGAGAGTGAATCAGGCAAGCGCCAGTCTCAGCTAAGGCAGTGGCCGTTACAGTTGCACCTGGTCTCTCCCCATGCACCTTATTTTCAGGAAAAAGACATTTTATTGGTCGCTGACTGTGTTCCTTTTGCATTAGCTGATTTCCATAAGGATTATCTGAAAGGGAAAAGCATTGCTATTGCTTGCCCGAAATTGGATTCGGACCAAGAGGTCTATATAGAAAAAGTGAAGTCTTTAATTGATGACGCAAAGATTAATACTTTGACCGTAATGATCATGCAGGTACCCTGTTGCTTTGGATTAGTTCAGGTAGCAAAGGGGGGCGCAGAAAAGGCGACCCGTAAAATACCGGTTAAGCAGGTTGTCGTCGGTATTGAAGGTGGCGTTTTATCTGAAGAATGGATTTAATATTTCAAAAATCCCTATTTTTACTAATGAAAAAAATCCCTGAGTTTAATTACTCAGGGATTTTTTTTCTTT
This sequence comes from Planctomycetes bacterium RBG_16_41_13, assembly GCA_001828295.1. The sequence goes on from MHYI01000272.1 coordinate 4,717, forward strand.
ATATTTGAAAAATCAGACGTTGTGCGTTGGTGCTTTCCCCGCGTTTTAAATCAACTATTAATTCTTTTCCCGTTCCCAAAAATTCATATACCAACTTTCCTCCGCCAGAATCTGAGTGACTATTAAACAAGGTTTTGCCAGAAACGGTTTTGCCGTCAAGACTTGCCGCAAATATTTTTAACGGAAGGCAACACGCTGCTTGAAAAATCAAATGGCCCTTCAATTCAATAAGATGGGTATAGTGTGGTATTTTTCTGTCGGTTGGTCGATTATTATTTGCGTTAATGGGTATTGTATTTTGCGGCGTATTGTTGTGTTGTGGCTGAGTTTTGATCATATGCTTTTCTGAAGCTTGAATTGAATTTTCCAGGTATTTGTCATTAAGCAAATTTGCACAATGGAGAACCGACATTGCATCTGCCCTGTCAAGTGCATACTCATGGGGCGTCTTACCGGTATTTTTTCTCTCTCGATTGCTTGTAACCTTTTGAGCGGAAAAATCAATTAATGGAAGTTCTTTGTAGGTTAAATTCATAGGTTATTTTTAAAATGTCTCGAAGGCCACGAAGAAAACCATACAAAACAATAATGGTTTTTACAGAGTTGACGACAGCGGTTTATGACTTTGCAGATTAATCCCAATTTTTGCCCTTTTTATAAGAAATGGTTGTCATGATTAATTGTTATTGTCAGGCTAAAAATATGCAGATTTTGTAACACTTTAGTTTTTTGGAAAATCCATCCATTTGTGTTTAACCGCATGGGGTATAATTGAAGGTCATGGCTAAAGCCGATGTATTTTATCACGGATATCCCCACACTAAAGTGCGGAGTTAATGGAGGTAAAATTTGTACCAGGCACCAATTTTTAAACACATAGTAAATCATCGGGGTTATTTATTAAATAAAAATACTGTTTTACGCTAATTTTTGTATGTTTTGATTATTTCCCTTTTTCTGATTTCCAGCATTAAGCGATTAATATCGTCATTTTGCGGCTCTTGAAACGTTTCTCCCACTTGATAGTGAGATATCGTACTAATACAGTCAATAAACATGTCTTCCGTTAATTTGTCCATATCCAGCAATTTTACATCAATACTACTGAGCAAAAAAGTTATTTGATCAAAGAGTACGCTGGTGGAGACTCCGGAGTGGACAAATGATTGTTGGCAGAGAGAATCTTTAATTGTATGAATAAATCCCGCTATTTGACTAATTTGGTTTTGTATAAGAATAATTGCACCTTCCAAATTCTTCCTTGTCACTATGGAATTTTTTAAATAATCAACGTATTTTACGGTTTCTTTAAATACTCTATTGTTTTCATTCCGCACGCTTGAAACAATGCGGTTTTCAATATCGCTTACCTCTGTAATCAATTGGTCAAATTTTTGTTCGATTTCTTCAAAATTTGATTTGTTGTTCCAATAGCCGTTTGCTTTCAATTTTTTATTAAATGTTATTATTTCTTCAAGAAAACAGTCCAGCTCTTTGCCGCTATAAGAAAAAAATTCACCCTCTTTTTTAAAGGTTTCAATTTGCAAGTACTTCTTCTCTATCTCAAGTATCTTTTTAATTTCCGTTTTTATGTCAATTATATTTTTTAAAACAGTATTCTGACTAAATTTTTGAATGAAGGTATGTATTTTATCAACGCTTTCGAGATGTGGTTTGTTTTTGCTTATTACAAAATCCTCCAAAGCACTAATTTTATCAATAATTTTTGTATAATTGTCTTCCTTTAAAGGTTTACTATAAAGGAATTTTTGTAAATCGGCCAATGTTTTACAGACAAATTCCTTTTCATCTTCGTCGTCAAATGTAACTAAGCGGCCCAATTCATTAAATAGGGTAGTGAACTTATTCAATTTAGATTTAAGAAAAACATTTTTGTATAAATCCTGAGTATTCTTCCCCAATTCATCTTTTTTAACTATTTCATTCAACCGATCTAAAATATCAGACAAATAAGTGTGCAATGGTATACATGTCCTGGCTTCCATATAAGCATCCCTTCCAGAAGCAGTTTTTAATTGGGATAGTTCTTTCAGGTTCTTTGTCAGTTTTTCTATGAGTTTATGCGCGTCGCCCTCTTGTTCATTAGCAAAATCTTCATTTTTAGAAGATAAGGAATTTGTATAATTACTGGTCGAATGACCAAAAACAGATGTTACAAACTTTTTTATGCCTGAAATAAATCCATTTCCCTGTCTTTTTAGGAAAGGCACATTTTGCCTCGTGTTTTCTGTGCCATGATATTTGTTTTGCATGGACATAAAATCAATGTATGCCAATAATTTACTAAAAGAATTCAATAATTCCTGATAGATATGCTTTATTGAGAGGTGCCGGGATAAAATATGTAGCTTTTTTAATTCATTGTAGTTTGCATTCAAATCATTTTTTTCATTTTTAAAGTCTGATTTCTGCTTGAAAAGCTTCTTCTGTAATTTTGCCAAAAACTTTTCAACACAGTTGGCGTAAGTCAAAAAAAGATTATATTCCTCCATGATTTTGAAATGTTCGTTAAGTTTATTTAATGCTGAGTAAATATAACCTCCATATGCAGGGAGTGATTTCCAATCTTCTTTTTCAATAATATGTTCAATCCTCATTAAATCGATGAACAAATCTTTGTTGAACAATAATGGATTATCTTCACTTGCAATATATTGAAAAATATCCGCGAAAAAACCGAGACTGTCAATTTTTTCCTCGACAGATTTAAGGTGTTCTTCCTGTGCGCTAAAAATTCTAAGTTTCAAATAGTGTTCTTCCAAGTCCAACATAAGGATAAGGTTTAAAAAATTTAAATTTAAGTAAATTTCTTTTAAACCAGTACTCGTAAAAACTTTATTTTTTGTTTCAATTTTATTAAAACGAAGTTCCCGACCGAGTTTTTCTGTTGTTAAGGGCAAACTATTAAGAATAAGATAGTCGTTCAGCCTTCCGGTGTATTTTTCAGTAGATTCAACAAAAGATGCGTAATTACAGCAAAGTAAATCAGGGATGAAACTTCCTAATTGATTTTGTTCATTTTCATCGATTATCAGCATATTGCTGATACCTTTTGCAGTTTTTTTCTCACAATGCAAGACAACATGGCGTTTCATGAGAAAGCGAATGAGTTCTTCCACTTCAGTTTGTGTTGCTGTAGCATCTACTTCTACCGAATTTTTATCCCTTAATGTTAAAATATGATTAACGACTCCTTTGCTAAATAAGCGTTTGGCAATTATTTTCAGTGTTTTTTCAAAAGAACATCCAATGACCTCTCCTTGAAATTTAATAGTAAACCCTTTTAACGGCTCTCTTTGTACAATATTTCTAACTTTTTCCTTCGTTTCTGTAATTTGCGCACGTATTTTTTCCGAAGTATGATAGTTTTTTTTTAATAAGGTGTAAAAATAGTTTTCAGTAGTAATTGAGTTTGTTTCCATGAGAAGAAGTTTGATAAATCTTTAGAAAGTGGTAAAAAAATTGGGATGGCACAATGTTTATCGTTGCGATGAGACATCGATTAATATATCAAAACACCAGCTATTTAAAAAAGCATCTGACCATAATTGAAATAAAAAGGGCATATGAACGTACTGTGCTGTTCATATACCCTTTGATTTTTGCGTCTCTAAGGTTTGTTTACTATTAACCCGATCGCGAGAATTTACTTTGCAGCAAAATTTCTCACAATACCAACCATTTTCT
>MHYI01000273.1:0-1070 GCA_001828295.1 Planctomycetes bacterium RBG_16_41_13
GAGGGGTTGATACAGGAGTCGGTGATGACGCCGGCTGTGGGGTAACTGTTGGACTGGCTGCTGGTATTCCGTCGTTAGCAACAACATGCAACCGTGTTGCTGGATCCCCAAACAACACAAAAGTCTCCACCAATTCACTCCAATAACTACTCTGGGAGTAAGCATCCAGTTTTGCTTCTGTGCTGATCTCACCTAAACCATATGAAGAACCGGCAAAGACCGATTCATAAAAAGAAAGCATAAGTAATCTGTGTCCCGATGTATAGCTCAGGGCGGTTGCCGCCCATACGGCAATTGCCCCTTTATCCTGTAATCTCTGAAATTCTTCAGCAACTGAAACCTGTGTGCTTTTCCCCGTAAAAAATCCGTTAAGGCAGTTTGCAACTGTGACAACAGGCAGTTTATACAAATTGTCCAGCAACGCAATGTCATCTGTGGTATAAATAGATGTGCTTGCGTTCAGTCCCCACATATTTACAGCCCCGTGTCCCGTGTAATTCACCATAAAACAACCGTCATTTATATTCTTGGTTATGTTAGACGCCACATCATCGTTTGCAGTATAATCACCTACATAAACCCTTTTTGCGGTATAGTTATCAGGTAATAGTCCGATGATTTCTTCTGACAGGCTTTCAAAGGAAGAGTCATCGTCATCCGCTACGAGTAAGACGTTTTTTGCCCAATCCTCATCAGGCGGATACTGATCATAGAATATTACCTTATTAATAATATCTTCCGCCTGTTCGTTCGTTTGTGCGCTGAGACGTCCAATATGCATATCCGGGAGAATATCATCGCCACTTACAAGTACAAACCAGTTATCCGAAGGCGTCTCTCCCAATTCGTCTGTTTCTATAATCTGAGAAGGGACATAATTTATCGTGCCCGATGCTAAGTTATCATTGTAATCCTGATACGCGTCTCCTATTAATAATACGTATGCAGGGGCGGGTTCCTGCCAATTGTTATACGTGTAAGACAGGAAATCCCGTATTGCCTGCGGGGAAAAAATGCCGTCATTAAATTCGTCATAAATATCGCCAACCTTCACCGTAACCACTCTTAAA
>MHYI01000273.1:1083-3462 GCA_001828295.1 Planctomycetes bacterium RBG_16_41_13
GATGGCCGGCCAATGCAAGTGCATTATCATAAAAATCTTCATGCGTGATAATAATATAGTCCGCTCCGTTATCGGCGGATTTCCATGATGATGTTTCATCCTTTTCAATTGCAAATGGAGTTTTATATTGCGCTAAAGTCAATGCCAGAAATTTTGAATCAGATTGGGCAACCCCTTCGAATTGCAATGTGTATCCTTTGTTGTTACTTACAATATTTGTGTTAATGATGCGCACAACGGCATTGTGGTCTGTGATATCGAATGCCTCCATATCACTGCCGGTGAAGGAGGATACTTCAAATTGATAGATGCCTTCAGAAGGAGCACGAAAAAGGAGCGTGTCATTTTCCGCGACATACGTATCAAGGTAGTCTATCTCTGCCCAGTTGACCAGCAATTGATCGACCGAAGCCCCTGTATCGCCCACGGTTTCTACCGTAATGGTATTTTCCCCATTATTTAAATACTCATGGGATACGGTTGATTCATGATTGAAGACTATTCTCCCATCCCAGTATTGATCGTCTATCTCTTTGTCATTTATATATATCTTAGTATGGTGATCAGGGTCACTCTTGCTGACGTCCGTATATCCCTTTAATTGCACCCGAATAGTAGCGGCCTCAGAACCCGAAAGGATATTTTTTATATTCAGGGTAAGCTCTTTTGTTTGCGGCGCATTCAGTTTGCCGCTCCAGAAATAATGATCCTGCCCTTCTCCATCCGGCATTGTTTGCCAGTAAAATGTATTTTCTTCAACATGGATCGTTGCAGGAAAGTAATCGGGAACAGCAGCGTTGCCTGAAGGGGCGCCGTCGTGGGTATTCATACGGACGCCACTGGCAGCGCCGGCGGTTAGCCAGTAAACATTTTTATCCGTATAGATATCGGTATATTCTTCGCCATAAAAAACGATAGCATCCGAAGTATTAAATACACCATCCTCTTCGCCTTCAATAAATATGGCAACGTCCTCTCCCTTATTTGTCATAGTTATCGTGCGGGGGTCTATTGCGTCCGCATCAAATCCGGCATCGATAAGATCATTGTAGCTCAATGTATACATGCCTTCTTCCTTCACGGTTATTTTAAGCCCGGGCGAAGCCTCCGTGCCAGAACTGTTCCTTCTCCTCTGAACGGGGGAATGGTATGAATTCTCCGCAATCACAGGCCGTTTTAAATTCTGGTAATTTATGATTTTCTTTTTTAGAAGATTTTCAAAAAAAGGGCTTGCCATTGAAGGTTTTTTTTCAGGAGAAAGGGGACTCTCTTTCCAGGAAATACGGACGGCAATCTTTCGGTAAATACGCACCTCGCCAGTCACGGGATTGAACTGAACAGGCGAGAAATACACTTGCGCCACCGGTTGGTCACGCAGGTATCCTGTATCGCCCATTTTTACCGGTGTGTCAGGAAAGAAGGCGTTCGTGGTGTATATCTGCTGATTTTTAAAGAACGTCTGCTTTATCCTGCCGGAGGGGAAGGCGTCCGTGTTTTCCTCTTCTACTCCGAATTGAGGGGCAGGATACATATTGTATCCCTGTAAGGTTTCATACTGCGCATCTAAAATATCAAGAGAGACGCCATGAATGGCTGGCAAACCGACCATTGTTCCGCACTGTGGTAATTGCGGCTCTCCCGGTTTAGCGCTCTGTATGGTGTCTTGCAGGTGAATACGATAATAGGTTTTCCCCTCATGCGGTAATGTTTCGGTATGAAATCCGCCTATCGTACATTCCAGTTCAATTGACTGGCTGTCTGACGTCAACAATGTAACCGCGGCGCTGCACAATCCTGTATGCAGCAGCATCAGGCAGGAGAGAATGGCAACCAGCGGCATAATGAACACATAGCGTAAAGAATGAGTGTGGCAACCGTAAACGAAAAATACCTTTGCAATCTCTCTTTTTATCATCTTTCCTTCTCCGCGACTATGCACACACTTCGGCGCATACTCTATCTGCCATATCCTGTAAGGGACCGGCAGTTAAGTAGTAGCACCGCGCTTGTGCTATAATGTTTGATAATTCCATGAACAATCGCACCGAACTGCCTTTAAATTCGTCCAGCAATATTTTTGATTTATAACTACCCTGGTAATTCCCCAGAAGTGCAAGAACTGCCTGGCTAACGGGTATGGGAAGAAGTCTTGCATTACCGTTGAACGTAGCGAGTCCTTCTGTTCCCTTGAGGACGTCCAGCACAAGTATTTTGTGCATGGCGCATATTGTCTCTATTTTAGAAAGAATTTTATTTGCCTTGTCCGCGCACAGTCTGAGTACGGGAAAACTACCATTGATATCAACGTACATATTCCGTACCCCGGCAATGTTTTCTATGATACGCAACACTTCATCATTCATTTGATCAACGAGAATG
>MHYI01000273.1:3583-4672 GCA_001828295.1 Planctomycetes bacterium RBG_16_41_13
TATCCAGCCATTCCTCTCCGCCGATAGTATCGTCTTGAAGGCCAACTAATGATAACGTATCCTTTCGAACCCTCAGACTTCGGGGAAAGGGGTACACCAAATGGTCGTGTCTTCCCAGGGCAGCCATTTCATCAGAAAGAAATTTAAACCCTCTCTTCAGAAGTGTTAGTACCAGAGTAGTCTTGCCATACCCGCCATCTGCGACGATAAGCACGCCGTGGTTATTGAAGGAAACTACGCCGGCATGGATTAAAAAATGGCTTTTTATTCTGGTAATAATTGACATGAGTATGCATTCATAAGCAAATCCGTCTAATAATTTAGGATCATTGAGCGGCCAGATTTCATCATTGCACATTAATACCGGCTTGCCAAAAATGTTGTCAGGATGGGTAATTAAAGAAAATTCTATCTGCGATGCAGGAAGAGAGGAAAATTCATTCTTCTGAAACCGGTTATACATTTTTGTAAAAAGATCAATAAATTCAAGGGAATCAGATTTGATTGTTACCACCAAATCAAAGAAATAGAGCGTTACTTTGTTAAGAAGATACGGTTTTTGCAATAATTCCATTACATTATCCCAAATAAGAAAAGGGGGAACACTTTAGTTTTTTGAAACGGGAAATTGTCATTTGTAGTGCGACGAGGTTCGTCGCACTATTTGAGTAGACCCTATTCCTTGTCGCACAACTTTTTTAGGTGCGACGAACCTCGTCGCACTACATGAATTTAGTAGGCTTAGATATCAGGTGCGGAATTGGCAGCAACCTTCGTCATGTTGAACGAAGTAATCATGTAGGATGGGTTAATAGAAATGTTATATTTTAAATTATAAATTTTAAATTACCGGTAATTCAAAATTTAAAATTCAACATTCATCATTTCTATAACGAAATGGACCCATCAATACTATTTCTCATGGGTGCGCTAACGCTTCACCCATCCTCTAAATGGATACGTTACAAAAAGTCGGGAATGCTCCCGTAATGAGTAATGATAAATAGTACCTTACCGGTAATTTCTTTGCATTTTTGGCAAAACATTTAATGGTAAAATCCGAAATGCTAAATACGAATCCACACCCCT
>MHYI01000273.1:4693-4996 GCA_001828295.1 Planctomycetes bacterium RBG_16_41_13
GGGGATGATTTTGAAATTTGTTTCGTATTTCGAATTTGGTTGCGGCCAAAGGCTGCGCCAAGTCCTTCGTGGTTAAACTCTTTTTGGTTGCGGCTTTGCTGCTCTATGTTTTATGCGTTTTATCCAGATACTTTCTGAAAGAGATACAGCGGCTTCTCATCCATCGACTTCCTCATTAATTAGTCCTATCCATTTTTAAACATGTATTGTTTCCTTCTAAATAAATGAATAGCATGGGCTTCCGGAGAACACCATACGAATAATCAATTGATATACCAATATGGTGCAATAATTTCAGATTTA
>MHYI01000274.1:0-104 GCA_001828295.1 Planctomycetes bacterium RBG_16_41_13
GACGCAAAGCCATGGGTCTTCAGGAAAGAAGAATGCCAGGTTACCAAATTCAGTCGGTAAAAGAGTTTATTTAACGTTCTTAACATATATTGCATAGCTTTTGT
>MHYI01000274.1:354-5368 GCA_001828295.1 Planctomycetes bacterium RBG_16_41_13
AACATTAGCACGAAAATTGTTTGCGAAAGGGAAAAAATATGACCGCCTTTTCCCCAATTCAGAACAAGCAATAGCAGCTTACAAACAAAGCCTCATGAATGATAGCGCCTTCACTGACGCCTATGTAAAACTGGGATTTATCTACCTTGCCAGAAACGATTACGGCGAGGCACTCCATTATCTGCAAAAAGCAGCCTCATTAGAACCTGATAACGCAGAAACACTTAACAATCTTGGCTATGTTTATGAAAAAATGTTTCGGTTTGCCAGCGCAAAACGAATGTACAAAAAAGCCTTAACAATAAATCCGGAAAATATTGAGGCGCTGGTTAATATCGCTAAAATTCTGGAGTTGGAAGGTAACTACAACGGAGCAGCAGAACAATATAAAAATACTATCGCACGCTACCCTGACGCCATTTTCCCGCATTTCTGCCTGGCAGTTCTCTATGATACGCATGATATGTTTGATGATGCGATAAGAGAATATGAACATGTTTTGGAAAAGGACCCTTATTATGTAAAGGCACTATTTAATCTGGGAAGTCTTTACGCCCAATTAGGGAATAGCAATGAGGCTATCAGCCTTCTGAAACGGGCTTCTGAATTGAATCCACATGAAGTAATAATCCTCAACAAACTGGGGGAAATGTATTTATTCATTTCAAATTATTCTGCCGCAGAACAAGCCTTAAAACAATCTATTGCATCAAACCCGTTTCAGGAGGATGTACAGGTGAGTATTATACAAGCTCAATATTTACAGTACTGTTCAAATCCTGAAACAGCAAAAAAAGAGGAAATTATCCTCAGAATTCATTTTGTCCTCTCATTGTATTCCTATAATAAAACGTGCCGGGAAATTTTAAACGCTTTGAATAAGCAATACCATTTTAGCGAGTTTAAAAGGGATTTTTAAAAATGAATTGGATTGATATAATACTATCTGTAGTCCTTTGTATTTCGGTGATTTTTGGCTTTGTTGACGGACCAATATGCCAAATCCTTAGAATCTGCAGTTTGTTTCTCTCTTTTTGTGTGGCGCTTTTTTACCATGCAGTCATAAGCAGCATTTTCAGTAATGTTTTTTCGGTTTCAGTGAACAATGTATTGAGTTATTTCATCCTGTTCGGCCTTGCAGCGCTTATAACCACTATTGTTGCAGATTTTCCCAAAAACATGATCGACAATTTGAAAATGGGCGGTTGGTATAATGTATTGGGCGCAGTATTAGGATTTGTTAAAGGGACAATCCTATGTGGTGCAATCATCTTCGGCATCCTCAATTTGTGCTCCGGGCCGGCATACGAAATGGTTTGCACCTCGAAAATAGCAACGATAATGGGAAATGGAATGAAAAATGTGGCAGCAATTACCTCGAACAATTTTTCTAACCCCCTGAAGAAAAACAGAGGGCCAGACAATGCAAAAATGGCAAAAGGTACAGAATTTTAAATTAGTGTGGGTTTTTTAAAATACAAAAGCCCAATGGCAACCATTTGCTTAACTAAAAATATTGAAATTCCTAAACGTTAAATCAGGCTGGGTTTTAAAAGACAAAACGAATTTTGTAAACAAGCCGGAATTACATTTATTTTGCTTATTATAAATCATTTTGTATAATGCTGTTACGGTTGCCCCCTAAAAAACATACTGACTTTTGAAAACAGAAAAAAATTGTATGTCACATACAATCTGCATACTCACCGGACCCACTGCAAGTGGAAAATCGCACATTGCCCTGAAAATAGCTGAAAAAACCGGGGCAGAGATTGTTTCTGCTGACTCTATGTTAATTTATCGCGGCATGGATATTGGTACGGAAAAGCCCTGCGCTGAGATAAGAACCAAAATTCCCCATTATTTAATAGATATTAGGGACCCGTGGGAAGAATACAGTGTGGGAAATTATATAAAAGACTTTGAAATCGTCACGGATAATCTTTATGCGCAGGAAAAGCCCTTCATTGTTGTTGGTGGCACGGCGCTTTATCTTAAAGCGATCATGGATGGCTTATTCGAGGGACCTCCGGCAAATTGGGAATATCGGAACCGATTAAAAACAATCGCAAGAGAACAGGGAACAGAGTATTTATACCATATGCTTGAGACAATTGATCCAAAGACCGCCAGCCGATTACACTCCAATGATCAGAGAAGGATAATCAGGGCGCTTGAGGTTTTTCAACAAACGGGGACAAGCATTTCTTCTTACCAAACCCAGTTCGGGAATAAAAATCCAAAATACCACTGCATTGTGGTGGCGATTATGCATGATCGCAAAGAATTGTACCGGCGTATAGAATCACGTGTGGATGATATGTTTTCGCGGGGCCTTGTTGATGAAGTGAAAACCTTGATGAGTAACCCCCTGGGATTAAGCAAACAAGCCTCTCAAGCGCTTGGATACAAGGAGGTTATTGGTTTACTGAAAGGGAATTATTTGCTTCCGGATGCAGTCAATGCAATCAAACAAGGCACGCGCCGGTTCGCAAAAAGGCAAATGACCTGGTTTAGAAGTTTTCCCGATATTCACTGGGTCACGGCAGATGCACCCGAAAATGCCGATTCCCTCGCAGAAGACATCCTGGATTACTTTGCACGATGAAGCATCCATGACCCCTGACGGTTACAAATGGGAATGAAAATATTCACACAAAGGCACAAAGAACACAAAGAAGATGATAGAAATGAGAAAAATTGTAACACTTTAGTTTTTTGAAAACTCATGTAGTGCGACGAGGTTCGTCGCACTACATATGACAATTTCCCGTTTCAAAAGACCTCGGCGGGTTCAGGCTTCGCCGTGAGCTCAGCCGAACGGTTGCAAACCAATGTCATTAAGTTAAGGAAAAGCGTGTAGCGCCCATATATCTTCCAATGGTGGCACAGGCAAGATGCCTGTGCCACCATAAGAATTTTTAAAAATTGTTTAACTTAATGACATTGGGTTACAAACCTGAACCCGCCTGGAGTTTTTCAAAAAACTAAAGTGTTACGAAAAATTTCTTCTCCCTTTGTGTGAAAAAAGTATTTTAAGGTGAAAATGATGCATTTATTAAAATTACGAAAACATGCTGATACGTGCAAGCCTGCTTTGCAAAAAAGGCTATCTCTCTTTAAACAGCATAATATAAAAACAGTATTGGGGCTTGATATTGGCGACAATGCATTAAAGGCAGTAAAGATTGTTAAAAAAAATAATGAAATAACCGTTGTAGACTTTGATATCATTGAATACCCTGCTGCCCTGCCCAATACAAAATTACTGGAATCCCATTACATCAAAGATGCAATTAAAACCTTTCTCTCAAAGCATGCTTTCAGTAAGAAAACGGACGTAGTGGTCTCCATTCCCGGACAGCTTGCCTTGTCAAGATTCAGCACTATTCCTTTTGTGAGCAAAAAACAATTAAAAAGCCTTGTTTCTTTTGAAGCGCAACAGCAGATACCGTTCGACCTCAAAGACGTTGTGTGGGATTATCATCGATTATCCGGACGAACGCCAAATGAAGAAGGCATCGAAATTGGATTTTTTGCGTCAAAGCGGGAAACGCTTGATTCCATTATAAACAATATCTCTTTCCCGGAGTTCAACCTGACCAGCATACTTATTTCACCGTTAGCAATATATAATCTGGTTCTTTTTGATCAACACGTGGAAGGCCCAACCATCATCGTCAACAGAGAGGTAGAAAATACCGACCTTATCATTATTGATCAAGCGCACTTCTGGCTGAGAACTATTCCATTGCATGAGGTAAATGCAGATTTTGTAAAAGAAATACAACGGTCTATGGAATATTATAAATCCTTGAGTAAAAGCACCGACACTGTCCATTTCGAAAAACTCCTGCTCGTCGGGAATAAATCAAATGATCCGTTATTACAAAAAACCATTCAGGACAATTTCACCTATAAGGTTGAATTATTAAATACTTTAAATAACATAAGAATTTCCCGCACAGTTGACCAAGCCCTTTTCTCCGGTAATTGTGCTTCATTAAGCGTTGCACTGGGGCTAGCCCTTCAAGGCATCGGACTTGGTAAAACAAGGATTAATTTACTGCCCAAAGAGCGAATACTAGCCGCACAAATTGCAAAAATGAAACCCTATGCAGTCGCAGCCCTTGGATGTTTTGCGCTGTTAGTAGCCGTTCAATACGTTGGGCTTCGCTCCCATATTTCCAAACTTATCAACGCACGCAATTATCACCAGATGATACTGCAGAATGCGAAAAACCTTGAAAACACTTATAAAAAAACGGATAAAATTTTCAATGAAAAAAAATCAGAACTGGCATTCATATCATCCATAGACTCTTCGAGATTTTTCTGGATTGAAGCAACGGAAAAATTACTGGCGTCAATTCCCGACAATGTATCGGTAAACTCCCTGCAATCTTCCTGGATAGACCCTGATGCGTTAACTATCGGCGACGGCAAAGCGAAGAAAAATCAAAAGGATGGCATAGTGAAAAAATGTCTTCTTATGGGCATAAGGGGGGAAAGCAGAGAACCTGGCATACGTTATATCGAAGAGCATGTTTTGCAACCGATTAAGAATCTGACGCTTTCCGGACAAAAAGTCGCTGCATTTAAAAATGTTGAACTTGTCCCCAACTCCTGCCGTCAGGTATATTCTGAAATCGATGCAACAGAGTGCATCAGCTTTGAAATACGATGGCTGGTAAAATCACAGGAAGAAATTATCGCAGAATCGGAAAAAACGGATTCAAAGGAAGAAAAAAAATAATTCCAAATAGAAATGTTGAATGTTGAATGTTGAATTTTAAATTACCGGTAATTTAATTGTATAGTACCTTATCAGTAATTTCTTCGCACACTTCCATTCGTCAGTGCGTGCTTTTTGGCAAAATATTTAATGGTGAAATCCTAAACACGAAATCCGAAACAAATTCTAATGACAAAATGATTTGAAATTCTAAACAAATGCATCTGGCTGATGTCTGATAGCTGATGGCTCATGGCTCATGGCTCATGGCAACCTGGC
>MHYI01000274.1:5412-6340 GCA_001828295.1 Planctomycetes bacterium RBG_16_41_13
TGGCAGTTCCTCGCAGGCTAAAGCCTGCGGCTACCTAAAGTCGTTGCCAAAGGCAGCCAAATTTAAAAAAAAGAATAGGAGGCTAGACTAATGAAAGTAGATGATGTTCCTGAAATAGCAAAAATGAGTACGCCGGAAAAAATACTTTTCATAGAAAACTTATGGGACAGCGTATCTTCTATGGATTCGGAGGTTCCTGTTCCGGAGAGTCACAGAGAGGAATTAGACGCACGACTGGCAAAGGATTATTCTCCCGGAGATTTGTTATCTATTGAGGAGTTACAAAATCGTATTGAGAAGAGGAAATGATTTATTCTTTGTTTTTTCTCCCTGAATTAGAAGAAGATTCTGTAAAAGGCTATTTTTGGTATGAGGAGAAAGGAATAGGGCTTGGTGAAGATTTTCTTCGCATCTTTTATGCCCTTTCGGAAGAAATCAGACGAAATCCGTTAGTCTATAAGACAGTATATAAAGATTTCAGACGATGTTTACTTAAACGTTTTCCTTATGCGATCTATTATAGAGTCGATAAAGATAAAGTTATTGTATATGGTTTATTTCATTGTGCAAGAAATCCAAAAACATTGAAAAGAGGTTTATCTACTCGAAAACGAAATAATCCCGAATGATAAAATTGCGATAAAACTAAAAATCGGTTCATCTCATCTAAGCATTGTTCCAGGCGGGTTCAGGTTTGCAAAAGGGCTAGCCGCAAAAAGGCACAAAAGACACAAAAAAGAAGGTGAATTTTCTGTGCATTTTGTGCCTTTTCGTGGCTAACGATTCTGGCCGCAAAAGGGGTTGCAAAGATTGGGCAGCTATGCTGCCATTTAGAAGAGAATTATAAATTTAGTAACACTTTAGTTTTTCAAAAGACTAAAGTATTACAACGGGAAAAAGCCTGAATCTTAAAGCGTAAAAAACGCAT
>MHYI01000275.1:0-2123 GCA_001828295.1 Planctomycetes bacterium RBG_16_41_13
CCATTAATAATCGCTATCATATCCCTATGCCTTGTCAAGTAAAATTATAATAATTTGTAATAATTTACTTGACAACAATAGGAAAGTGTGATATTATATACGCATGGAAAACACAAACAAATCAAAAAGCATCTCGTCAGTGGCTAAAATGTTGGGCATCCCAGACTATCGAATTTATAATCTAATAAAATTAGGGAAGATTGTAAAGGGTGATTATAAATTGATTGACGGAAAAAAGTATTTCACGCCAAAAAATATTATAAAGATTATAGGATTGCTGAAAAGGAGGCATAAAGGAATGATAACTGAAATTCCCGGCACAAAAGTAGTTGTGGAGAATCACGATAAAAAGGCTAAAGTATATCTTAATAAACCAGTTATATACCAAAGGAGTTGGGGTTTATTTGATAAGTGATTTTGACCGTGAAGAATTAAAAGAAGAGAGGAGAGTGGTCATATATACGATATGATAGCGATTATTAATGGTGAATTGGATAAGCGGAAAATTACAGAAGGGAGAGATGCAGAGACTATGGATTATTTCAATTTAGCTGTGGAATTGATGAAGAAGCAAGCGGAAAATATAGAAAAATCTCAGAGAAACCCTTATACCGACCTGGATGGTTATGATAAATGGAAAGATGCAAATAAGTCCTTATTAAATTTACCGTATTGCCCGATATGCGGGAAAATAGGTCATAGAAAGTGCGGGAGGGAATCACGATGACGAATACGTATGCTCAAAATGTAATTGATAATGTAATTGATAAGGTCAAGGTTGATACCGGCGAAATAGTTAATGCCATAGCAACTAACTCAGGAACAGGGAAAGATTATTTGGCACAACCAAGACAAGATGAAAATGCCTTGCAAGGGCAAGATATATTTGTGGGTATATCAATGCTTAATATATCGAGGGACATATCAGATAAATTGATGTTGCCTGTGAAGCAAGAAGACATAGAAATTAAGCCTACAGGGCAAATATATCTATGTCATATAAGATACCGGAAAATGCTTAATGATGCTTTTGGCATGGGTAATTGGGCTTTGCGTCCTTTGGGTGGATTTGTTAAAACTGGAGACACCGTCTGCAGAGAATATGCCCTGTATATCAAGGGCATGTATGCGGCATCGGCAATCGGGGAACAAGAATATGTTGCATCGAATCCTATGATGACATGGAGTGACGCTTGCGAGGCGACGAAATCGAATGCAATTATGAGGTGCTGCAAAGACTTGGGGATTGCACTAGAGTTATGGGATAAGAAGTATGTTGAAAAGTTTATCAAAGAATATTGTGTGCAAGTATGGCGGAAAGGCAAACTTAAACCACAATGGCGGTTAAAAACTGCTGAACGGTATTTTGACGAGACTGGAATAGTTACGGGCAAACCAGGAAACATACAACCCGAACCTGACAAACAGGTATTGTCAAATGCCATAGATAACACATCTTCGATTGTAACAATCAAGGATGTGACAATGACCACTGGTCTAAATAAAGACACTGGCAGAATGTGGACGAAATATCACATAATAACTGACACTGGAGAAGATTTTCCGACCTTCGATAAAAAAATTGCGGATGAATCCAAAAAAGCGAAAGAGGGTGCATATAGTGTTATTTTAAAATTAGAAACAAAAGGAAAATACAGAAATATAATCGGGTTAGGAAAGACGAAATTGTATTCATTCGCTGGGGATGAACCAGAACCTAATCCGGAAATGGATAAAGAATTATCGGAATTGGCGGGCGAATATGAATAAAAAATTAATCATCAGCGAAGTGCTCGACAGGAAAAAACTGTTAGCCATCGAATTCACGGATGGAACAGACGTGGAAAATTCCCCTTAATTATCATGAGTAAATATGAAGTGCAAGTGAAAATATTAGAATTAACTAAGTTATGGTACGAATGGGTGAGCAAAGACCACCACAAAGACAGGGACTGCCACTGGTATATCAATAAGGTCTGGAGTTATGGCAAAGAACCATATTATCAAGTTGTGCATTATGGATATATTTACAATAAAGATACTATGGATTATAAGTCATATCCAACCTATGAAAAAGCAGAAAGGGTTTTATACGTGGAATTAAGGAAGGCTTTTATGATTGA
>MHYI01000275.1:2154-3852 GCA_001828295.1 Planctomycetes bacterium RBG_16_41_13
GGTGGAGTGATATACAAATTGAAAATGCAAAATGGCTATTGAGCAAAGAAGATGAAATTAATAAAATCCGCTGAGCCGACATATAGCAAGACAGGGCGTTGCAATAGTCTATGCAATAAGGCGGGGAAAAGAGCTACGAATTGCAATGAATCCACGCAGGGAAAACCTACGTTAGTATCCCGACAAGACTAGGGAGAGCAGGCCCTGTGAAATGTCAATGGTAAAAAGCAATTTGTAGCTCTACAATCTGGACGTGTTCAAAAGACCTGAGGACGCGGGAAAATGACGAAGACAGGAATGGAAAAGGATTGTGTCCGGTGCTTGAAATGCGGTAAAGATTTTATGAGTAGAAACAAAACAATTAATAGGATATACCCGTCATGCGACAGACAATATGAACCCGATGGAACAAGCACATTCATTGAAAATAATCACTCAAGAAGATTTTGCCTTTGCTGGTGAAATAGGAATATCTTTGGCAAGGATGAAAAGCCAAATTAACAGGAACTGGAGACCAAAGGCAAAGGACAGCTTGCAGGAAATAAAGGATAATTGGGATAAGGAACTTGCCCCTATAGAAGAAGCAGAAGGCAAAATATCTTCTGCCCGTGTATACTGGAAAATTGAACAAAACAGAAAGAGCAGGGCGCATAATCAGGGTATGAAAGGAATAAATTATGAAAATACCTAAAACCAAACAAACTGAAAACGAGGCAAAGAGAGCCGTTAAGGAATACCTCGAATATAGTGGGTACACCGTCTATCGAATCAATAACGCTGGTGGTTACCGCGGTAAAGACAAGCAAGGTAATCCGAGATTTTCCTTCGCTGGAACGTCTGGCGTTGCAGATTTATACGTGACAAAAAAAGGTGTGTGTCCTTTTTGGGTTGAAATTAAGGCGACTGGCAAAACACCTGCACCTGCACAATACGACTTTGGCTCAGATATTAACGATACAGATGGTACATACTGGTTATGGGCTGATTCGATGGATATGTTCATAAGGAAGTTTAATTTGACGTTTGTCAAATACCGTAAGGAGATAAATATTGAAAGTCGAAAGACCAAATAAAAGTTTTGTTAGAAGTGGTCAAAGATGCTTCTGATAAACAGATTCTTACTGATGGCGATGTTAATGAGTATTTAATAAAACTTTCACAGGTGGGATATGGTATTTTTAAAGGACTTGGAAATCCTTAACCGCAGAACAGGATTAATAAATTATGGATTTGTGGGAACATCTAAAAGAAAAAACGTTGAAAATTGATATAAGACAGGTTAAAAACAAGGAGATAATATACAAAATGGTTAAGGGGATAAACAAGACAGCGGAAGAAATATGTGGTAAGCGTATCCCTGGAGTTACGATTGAGACACCGTCTGAATTAGGATTCACTTGCCCTTAAAATTCTGAACACGAAATCCACTCCAGTAAATATAATTATTTTATTTGGTGCTCGAATTGCAAAAAAGATTATCCTTATCCTGTATGTATCCAAGGTTTGGACGGAAAGATAAAGATATTCTTGGATATAATTTTAAGGGGAAAAATTGACACAATTAATAAATGTGTTAAAAAAATTGAAGACGAAATTGATAATCGCAGAAGCAGTAAAATAACAAATCCATTATATCTTAATGGATTGTTCAGAGCTGCTAGTCTATTGAAGTATTTGTCGTCAGACCTTGACCTGACA
>MHYI01000275.1:3945-6693 GCA_001828295.1 Planctomycetes bacterium RBG_16_41_13
TGACGCAGCGGACCAAGAAACATAAAGTTTTAATTGTTGTTGACATTTTAAAAAAATGGATTATATTGATTATTAGCGGGATTGATAGTTTCAATCCGCACAATATAACTGGTATAAGCAGTTCAGAAAATTGCCTTAACGGGCAACCAACGCCGTACAAACTCATTGCTTATACCTTTGGGTTTGTACGGTTTTTTGTTGGCAGGAAAAAAGACCATAAAATAATTCTATTGACAGAATTTATAACTATGTTAATATCGTGTTAACTTTACTATATTAACATATTATTAACAGGAACATAAAATATGTATGCAAGAGTGTATGAGCAGATTTTTAGCTCTTCCATAATGGAGGAGGATTTGGAAATTAGATATGTTTGGTTTTGTCTGTTAACTTTATCTGATAGGGATGGGTTTGTGGATATGACAATACCCGCAATTGCTAGACGAATAAATTTACAAGAAGAAGTTTTAGCTAAGGCAATTGATAAGTTTATGTTACCTGATCCTTCTAGTCGCACAGATACACAAGAGGGACGAAGATTAGAAAAAATACGAGAGTCATTCGGCTGGAAGATAATTAATTATATACATTATAGAGACTTACGAAATGAAGAAAACCGAAGAGAATACATGAGAGGGTACATGAGAGACAAGCGAAATGTTAACAAAAAAGTTAACAGTAATGTTAACAAGTTAACTGTTAGCACTTGTAAACTTCCGTTAGCCACTACAGCTACAGCTACAGCTACAGCTACAGCTACAGCTACAAAGAAAACTACTTTAGCACAAACCGATAAAATCACTGTGAGTGTGAAAAAATTTTCACCTCCTACCGTAGAGGAAATTAAAGAATACATTGCTAAAAACAATTATCATATTAACGCAGAAACCTTTTTTAAATATTTCACCGAAAGCAATTGGATTGATTCAAAAGGCAATAAAGTAAGAAACTGGAAACAAAAAATAATTACTTGGGAGGGAAAATGGGAGCGTGGGCCTGTAGCGCAACTAGACAAACGAGAAACCACCCAGGAAACAGCCGATAGGCTTAGAAAGGAAATGTCAGATGCCATCAATTGAAACCATTGTGCTGCAAGTTAACCGTCTTTATGATAACTTTGCAGCCGCTACTTCTCGATCTGTACGAGACACTAAAGTAAAATTGTTTCAAAGAGAACTATCTCGTATGTCTGATGATAAGTTTATACAGATATGTGGCTTATTGATAAAAGACTCCAAAACACACACCTTCCCAACCGTCTCCGACTTCTTTGGCATTAGCCGGGACCTCAGGCAACAAACCGAAAAAGATAACCCCTACTGCGATGCATGCGATAACACAGGCTATTACACCATCTGGCAGCGCCGACAAGAATTTGAGAAATATTATAACTTCGTCTATAAATGCTGTTGCAATATCGACAGTACTGCCATGCCAACAATATACCCAGACGCCGTCCCACTAAAACCACATAACCCCTTTCCCCCTTCAGATCCACGACACAAACATCACAATTTACGATTGAAAAACTAAGGAAAGGTCAAAAAACTATCAACGCCAGTCCCAAAAACCCATCAAAAACGAAAGGGGAGGCACGAAATAGCCGCTTTCTTGATGTTTGACGTCCCGCAATGCTTCTTGCCGCTTTCCGAAGGCTTAAGACGCATCCTATTGCGTTTTTATCTTTGTGTATTCATCCATTCCCCTGTTTTTCTCATTATTTCCCTCTCTTTCCCTATCCTTCAAAAATGCCTTAAATTCTTCCAATGATTTATCATTGCGAAAATAACTCTTTACTCCTAACCTCTGTAGCATCCAATATCCCGGATGTCGCACTAGTTCCCACTCGTCACCGGCGTATTTAATTTTCTTTTTCTGATACATTTTTTTCCACCTCCAGGAATCCTTCCCGATGCCATTTCGCAGGATAAACTTTAATTTCTAATACCTGTTTAATCGGTTCGGGGTGAGTCTTACAGTATTCCCTGCCCACCCACCACCAAAAGATAAGCGACACAAAAAATATACCTGTGCATTGTAAGATTAATGATTTGGTTTTACTCATTTAATTTACACCTCCTTGGAAAATGTTCAAACAGTTCGTAAAGTTTTAATCGATCCGCCGTGCGAATCTGTATTACTGTATATCAATAATCGTACCATTCGTAATAATTTTACAAAATTACCCGCAAACCCAGTAAATACGACATAACTATTTATTTTACAAAATATACCAGAGCCAATATTTTATTAAATATGCTATTTCAAAATGCAAAGGTAATTACAATATTGCGTCCGCCGCACGGAATAAGGCACGCAAGGCAGATAATTTGAAACGAGTATTGCAAGCTCAGCAAAATCAAGGGACACAAGTCTCCTTAATCCATATTTTTTAATTATTTTTTTGGGGGGGGGTATAGGGGACGCAGCATCCTTCGTATATATTTATATGACCCCCCAGAAATGGGATTATAATTTTAAAATCCGAGGTATATATGATTTGTACGTATAAATCATACATAAAGTTTTTTATTTTATATTGACAAAGTTATAAAAATATATATATTGGATATATACAATCAATGTCAAAAAAACAAAATCAACCTAAAAAACATTCACAGGGAACATCTGTCTTAACATCTTATAAGCACCGAAAAATCCTTGAGGCCGCGATGACGGGAAAACCCCTGAAACAAACCGCTGTCGAGCTTGGTTACTCGGCGAAAACGGCGAATAGCCAGGTAA
>MHYI01000276.1:0-660 GCA_001828295.1 Planctomycetes bacterium RBG_16_41_13
TTTTAACTGCTTTCCCTATTTAATGAAGATGTAATTTGATTGTATTGTAATATTTATTGTAAGGAGTGGTTTTCATACACGTTACTGAATTTTGTTTTATAACATATTTGAAAAAACGACTGAAAAACGGCTATTTGCAAAGCTCGGCAGGGGGGACACTGCCCACCAAAGATAAATAATGCAGGAAATATTTGAAAAAAATGAGGGCGTGTTTCATGATGACGTATTCAGTATTTAAGGACCCCCCATCAAGTATTTTCATAAGCACGGAGAAAATCGTCCCTTGAAATTCCTGATTGTGTGCAAATTGTACGGAGAGTCGAAGCTTTTATTTTCGGATGATTGGGCATGGTTAGTGGGGTTTTTGTTCCATCTGAGTTTGCCCGTTCCATAGAGATATGCTCTTTTTCTCGAATCATTTTGAATCCCAAAATCTCCAACGATTTGACTACCCTCTGTTTTGGAGTATCAACTGGGAATTTAGGCATGGATCTTACACCCTTGCCTCTGCAACAAAAGCTTCAAGAAGGGGTGGATCAATTTCAAATACATCTTCTCCAAAGGATTCGATATGAAAACAAATTGCAGATTTTACATCTGAAAGGGCTTCTTCGTAGGTATCGCCCTGACCAACTACGACACCCTTTAACCCTAAAGGAT
>MHYI01000276.1:733-971 GCA_001828295.1 Planctomycetes bacterium RBG_16_41_13
ATAGATGATATGAAATTATTTTTTCCCTTTAAATGGAATTAAACAAAAACAAAGATAATTGCAAGCATTTTTATTTAGATGTCATAGGTCATGAGAGTGTTTTGAATCATATTTCATACTCAAAACAGAGTTTAGAGGCAAGTATGTTCCCAAACGGATACTTCAACAGGTTCAGCTCATGGTTTGGGAACAAGCAGTTAAACCATATTTGGCCGCTGGCGTCCAGCGGCAAATTAGC
>MHYI01000276.1:1097-2228 GCA_001828295.1 Planctomycetes bacterium RBG_16_41_13
TTCTTTAATGAGCATGGGGTAGCAGTTGAAAAACTGCTACCTCTATTTAATGAAGATGTAATTTGATTATATGAAATTTTTCATTACACCAGACCACGATGGTCAATCTAACGTTAAATGGATTTTTAATGCCTGACGAACGGCTTCTTTCAGGGATTTGCTTTGGATTTTTCCATACAAGGAAGTCAAGCGTGTCTTCGAGATTGTTCGAATTTGATGCGACATTATGATAGACTCATCAGTCAATCCGGCAGTGCCTTTTGGCAAAAGGACTTCATTGGGATATATCCGTCGTCCTGGTTTGCGTGAAGTTAAAGGCAAGACAGTGACTATGGGCATGAGCTGATTATAATTATCATCACTCACCACGAGAACGGGTCTTGTCCCATGTTGTTCAGAACCTGTGACGGGATCGAGGTTTGCCTGAAAAATATGCCATTAGTATTTCTCAAAGTTCATGAATACTTCTCGAAGTTTTCCAGATCGGCATCGTGGAAATCGCGCTGAACTTCGGCAATATCCGCTAGAAAGAGAGGATCATAGCTTGCCGCCGAAATCTGGCGTTTTATCTCCTCTTTGCGATATCGTTTTATCATCTCGACGATCGCAGTTTCGACAAAGGCGTTGAGTGAGCAATAGTCCGATTTTTGAACAATTACTTTCGCATCTTCTAACACAGTTTCGTCTATAACGAAAGTTGCTTTTTTCGTTCGGTGTTGAGATGACATAAGTCATTACCTCATAATGAGTATTTTAGCTAATAAATATAGCAATAGTGTAATTTGTACATGTAAAAAGAACAATACAATTTTGCCACCTTTGGCGATTCAAGAAATCAAGTTATGTAGGATGGGTCAAGCGGAGCGGACCCATCGTTCCCGTTGATTGTTATTATTTGATGGGTGCGCAGTCGTCCATTCGGCAAGCTCAGGACAGGCTTCATCCATCCTACATGGCTATTTTTGAATGATTTGTTTAAAGTCCCAATACCTTTTTCAGTATAAAATCCACGTTCTTCAGAACATCCGCATTTACCGCTCCCCATCGTTCTGAAAACCGTTGGATAGAAAGAGATTTTACCTGGTCGCATCGTATAATGGAAGTTTGACGAATACCGCCTTCAGGAGGTGA
>MHYI01000276.1:2255-3083 GCA_001828295.1 Planctomycetes bacterium RBG_16_41_13
ACGTTGTAATAGGGCAAACAACAATTAATCCCCACGGGCTCTTGTTGAGTTCATCAACGGAAACAATGAGGGCTGGGTGCTGGTCTTGTATCTCTGAACCGATAGAAGGACTGAAATCAACGAGCCAGATTTCTCCCCTTTTTGGAAAGGGTTTTTCGTATGCCAATACCGTCTCCTAACACATTTTCAAAGGTTTCCCGTGTTTTTATCTCTTCGCTATCGAGAAAAGAGATAGATTCATCTTCAAACCCTTTCCAGAAAGACCTTTCGTGCTCCTCCACGAGTTTGTCAACTAATTCCATAATGCTGATATGTTCCGCCGTGGAGATTTTTTTTAGTCTTGCCTGTGTTGTCTTAAGCACCCTTAGAGTCGTTGTTTTCATAATAATCCTCCATATATTTGTCTACAAGTGTATCATTTATACAAAGGTTTTCAATTTTATTTTTTTGCCTTCAGAATGAAATTAAACAAAGATATAAATTTCTTACATTTTGATTATTTGCTTCAGCTTAGCTGCGGCTACTGGAAATCTCAGGTACTTTTCACTGCGGTAGGATTTGATATATTTACGCTTATTAGTAGCGGTAAGGTTACCGCCAAAGAGATTTCGCAATCCATACATACAGACGAACGGGCTACGGAAATGCTTCTGAATGCCTTAGTTTCCCTTGAGTTACTTGAGAAACATGAAAATCGCTACGATAATAGCCATATCTCGAGCGTCTATCTGGTGAAGGGAATGCCATATTATCAGGGCGATATTATTCACTATTTCCATAGCATGATGGATAACTGGGCAATGCTTCGTGAGACGGTAGAAACAGGAA
>MHYI01000276.1:3098-5102 GCA_001828295.1 Planctomycetes bacterium RBG_16_41_13
AGAATCTTCCTGAAGAGGTAGACCCCAACGGTCTCAGGGGTTTTATCACTGCAATGCATAATATTGCCTCAGTTAAGGCAGAGGAGATTTGTATTAAAATTGATTTGAAAGATGCAGGATTATTATTAGACCTCGCAGGTGGTCCGGGTACCTATGCTATTACATTTGCAAAGGCAAACCCGCATTTACATGCCGTTGTCTTTGATCTGGAACATGTCATCAAACTTACCAAAGAGTTTATCAATGCCTCAAACATGGAAGGCCGTGTTGCGACTCAACCGGGAAATTGCCTGGAGGATACTTTTGGGAAAAATACCTACGATGCCATTCTCGTCTCAAATTTCTTACATAGTTTTAGGCCTAAAAACAATAAAAAAATACTCAAAAAATGTTGGCATGCTTTAAAAGACGATGGTCAAATTATAATCCATGATTTTGTACTGGATGAGACCAAAACGCATCCCCAGTTTGCGGCCCTCTTTAACCTCAATATGCTTATAGGCACAGAGGAAGGCGCATCATATAGTGAGCAGGAATATAGGGCATGGCTTGAGGGCGCAGGTTTTAAGCAGATGAAAAAGATTGATCTGGAGTCTAACTTATCTTTAATAATTGGAAGGAAAATCTATTTATGAAATCGTTTCGAACTGCGTTACTTTTTCCTCCTGTATGGTATTATCCGAATACACCGTCAGAGGTGGCTTATCTGGCGGCTTATCTGCGTACGAAAGGCATTGAACCTTATGTACGGGATTTCAGTATCGAGATGTTTGACCTGATTTTGGAGGAGGGCTGGCTTAAGGATGTTTACCATCGTTTACTGCAAGAGTGGCAATCTCTGGATGCAAAAGAAAATCTTTCGCAGAAGGAACAGACTCGATACCATGCCCTGACCCCGGTCGCCATTACTGGTAAATATGTTGTAGATGAAGTCAACCGGGCGAAGAACGTTATGCGCGACCCTTCGCGTTTCTATAATTATCGCTCCTATCGGTATGCATGTCAGATTTTAGAACAGGCCTGCACAATGGTATCCGCAGCATTCGCACCGACCAGCATTACGCTCTTTAACTACAAAATGCAGTACGATGAGCGTTCCTTCCTGCAAGTTTTACAAGCGATCCATGCAACCCATGAGCATCCATTCCTCAGTATCCTGTATTCCCGATGGTTGCCTGATATCCTTGAAAGAGAATTTGATCTCATAGGCCTCAATGTAATACACCCTGACCAGATAATCCCTGCCCTTACCCTTGCCCACGTATTGAAGAAAGAAGGGTCAAAGGCGCATATTACCGTCTTTGGGTGTCTGGAAGACCAGTTCAGTTTTACCCACGTCCTGGACTGTTTAGAGACAAGGGATGCTTCACCGCTTTTTTCCCTGATAGACAGCATACTCTTGTATGAATGCGAACGTCCTTTTATGAGACTCGCAGAAACCCTTGCCGAAGGGAAGAAACTCGATGATGTGCCTAACCTGGCATACTGGTCTGATGGGAATATGCGAGTGAACCCCATTTGCGAGCCGGAAGATATCCATGCATTACCGGCGCCGTGTTATAAGGATTTTCCCTTTGAGAAATACTTCTTTCCGGAAAGGGTTATTGACTACTTGATCTCCAGGAGTTGCTATTGGGGACAGTGTTCTTTCTGTTCCATTGGCGCCCCGCGCCGCAGTTATCGATGCCGGAAGGTGAATTATGTACTCGATGACCTGGAAATCATACAAGCCCATACAAAGGCGCGGTTCTTTCGCTTCCGTGACCAGATTCTTTCCCCTTCCTATTTATCACAATTTGCACAGGGCATTTTAGATCGAAAACTTAATATTCTGTGGACGTGCCGTGCCCGGTTTGAATCGGGTTTTACCCCAGAATTGTTCAGGAAATTACGGCAGGCAGGGTGTGTGGCGATATGGTTTGGCTTAGAAAGTTTTTCGGAACGATTGCTTAACCTCGTGAAGAAGGGAACGCAGCGAGAGACCATCGAAAGGGTGTTAGACAA
>MHYI01000276.1:5137-6941 GCA_001828295.1 Planctomycetes bacterium RBG_16_41_13
GTGGGGTTACCTACGGAAACGGTACAAGAGGCCCATGAGACGCGGGATTTTCTTATCCGGCATCATAAGCAGATTGAGGATTTTAGCTACACCCCGTTTATTCTCTTTCGTCAATCCGATATGGCAAAGAATCCCGCTCACTATGGCATTACTAAACTCAGTTACCCGGACGAGGGGATGTTAGCATATTATCTTGACTATACGACCTCAAGCGGTATGTCACCGGATGAGATACAACAGGTATCCCAGGATGTTGCTTCTGAGTTGAAAAAGTACTTCCCATCACGTTTCTTAATTCATACCCATCGTTACTTGTACATGGATCATTACGGTGCAGGTTTTACTGATGCGGTATCGAAAGAAGAAGAGTCTCCAACAATTGAAGGGGAATTCCCGGAATTGAGGCCGAAAGTGCCATCCTGGATCCTTTACGGGACGCTTCATTACAATTATGATTTCATTGACGAGCAGCAACAAGCACGGGATAAAGCGCCCAATGCGCCCAATAAGGATGAAATAACCGAACCACTTACACCGCAAGAGGTTCTTCTTGTGTACAATATAGAAACCGGAGACAGGTGGCAGATGGAGAAAGACGCCGCATTTTTGCTTGATTCGAGTGATGGGAAAACCACGATTCGCACTATCATCGAACAGGCAAGTAATACATTCAATATATCCCTGGATGAATCGCAGCAGGTATGTAGTGATTTTTTCAAAGAGGCATTGGGGCTTAAAATTATTGAATTTGTCTAAAAATAAGACTCTCTGTGTGCTTTCCCTTATCCTTATAAATTAGGTTGACTTTGGTAGCGACTTTTTCGATACACGGCAAATGCTGGGGAAACAACCCCCTCGCCCCCTTTATTAAGGGGGATTTCCTCAAGTCCCCCTTAGAAAAGGGGGATTCAGGGGGTTGTCTGGTATGCAACCTGAACCCTTCGTTTTGATATTTCCAGAGTGCTTTGAATTTAAGAATATTATAAAGTTACTACCTGTGTAAACTATATGGGTTCAATTTACAAAATTGAACCCGCGAGGGTATTGGTGGATTCGGCGTAAAAACCAACGCCTTAATCCACCCTACTCATAACATGATGCTTAGCCTGGTAGGGTGGACAGTGCCCACCAAAAAATAAGCAATGTAGTACGGGCCAAGCGGAGCGTACTCATCCAATTAAATGAAAGTCCCCGGCGGGTTCAGGTTTGCAACCCAATGTCATTAAGTTAAGCCACCGGCCGCAAAAGTCCCCCTTAGAAAAGGGGGAGAGAGGGGGTTGTTTTTGATCAAATATCCTTAACTTAATGACATTGGTTTGCAACCTGAACCCATGAGTTTATGTGGGTAATGGCGCTATGTATAATAAGAAGTGGGATTGAAAGTATAAAACGTGTGATTCATGTTACAAACCTGAACCCACTCAAAGTATCTTCCAAAGACAATTTTACATTTTTAGCAAAATATACGGCTGAATGGCTGAATGATTATATGGTTATATGGTTAATTGATCATCCCATCCAACCATTGGTCATATTATGATTTTATTTCTTCCGATTCTTTTGGGCTAGGACTTAACAATGGAACCTTCTCATACTCCAAAAACCTTAGGATACCTTGATGTACTCCGCCGACCTGCATTTGCGCTCTATTTTAGCGGTGCATTGGTCGACACCTTCGGCAATAGCATCTTTTTAATGACCGTCTTATGGTCCATTTTCAAGCTTACAGGTTCTCCGGTATCGCTGAGTGGAATAATTGCGGTGTCCATAGCGCCCACAATCCTCTTTGCCCCGCTTGCCGGAA
>MHYI01000276.1:6959-7848 GCA_001828295.1 Planctomycetes bacterium RBG_16_41_13
CGCATCGCCCTGGTACTTATCCTGTTGAATGCCGCTATAGTCTTATGTGGCATGTTTTTTTGCACATTGAATCTTCTCGGTATAGCTTTACTATTCACACTCTGCATCTTGATCTCGATTAGCAATGTCTTTTTTAACCTGTCAGTGGTTAGCCTGCTGCCAGAAATTGTTCCTGAAGAGGGACTCGTTGCAGCCAATGCCCTTGTGGGCTCTTCGGTACAGACAGGAAGGATTATTGGGAGTGGCTTGGCGGGGTTTATCCTGGAATACTTTTCCCTTGAAAGAGTACTCCTCATAGATGCAGGCACATACATCTTTGGTGCCCTGTGCCTTTTCTTTATGCTGCGGTTCCCCCTTGCATCATCCAAAAAAGCAGATCTGAAAGCAAAGGTAGAGCCGTGGAAGGATTTTACTGCCTGTATACGTTATATAAAAGTAACTCCTATGATTTTCGGTATTTCAGTAATTTTTCTTCTTCCACAGATGACAGAATATCTTCTCTCCGTTTTACAGGTTCCCTATGTCTCAGAAGTATTAAAACGAGGCCCTTCGGCCCTGGGCACGATCGACGCTGTATTTGGAACGGGGGCGATCGTGGGAGCGCTTGTTCTTGTCACCTTGATGCGTTTTTGGGGAGAAAATATTTTTTTCTGGATTGGGCCGTTCGGAATGGGAATAGGCTATCTTTTCTTTGCCCTGGCAGGGGGTTTGTTTGAGGCGGTCTCAGCGGGCTTTCTGGTTGGCTTGTCTGGTTCAGTGACCCATATTTTTTATATAACTTCTATCCAGCGGCAGGTAAATAACAATTTTCTGGGGAGATTTCTGAGCTTCCTGGATTGGTCAAATGCTATCCTTACCTTATCGTTAGTGCTGGGTATGGGTGTATTGA
>MHYI01000276.1:7856-8377 GCA_001828295.1 Planctomycetes bacterium RBG_16_41_13
GGGCGAGTTTTGTAATACTATCGGTTTTATTATTTGCAGGAGCAGGACTTGGAGTAAGGATGGCTATACGTATGAGGACCATTCCTCTGGCGAATGGTCAAATTGGATCAAAATAAAAACTAACACTGATGAAATCGGGTTTTTTGCATTTAGAGATTTGACGCCTGATGCTTATAAAATCACTGCAAAGAAAAAGGGTTATAAGAAAGGCAAACATACGGCAACGCTGGAGGCCGGAGAAGAGGAAAAAATTGAAATAATGCTGGAAAAACACAGGCATTAGTTAGTTACAAAAGAAAGGATTCGGGTATGAAAAAGCTCAAAAAGGGACTTCCCCTGAGTATTCGACCAGGGAGCATTCCCGATTTTTTGTAAATATAGTCAAAAAAATAATAACACTTTAGCTTTTTGAAAAATTCTAACAATGACGGCATTCGTAAACTGTAGAGGCAATTCATGAATTGCCTCTATAACGTGCTAATGTTGCTATTGTCATCGCAAAGTTTTTCAAAAAGCTAAAG
>MHYI01000277.1:0-2947 GCA_001828295.1 Planctomycetes bacterium RBG_16_41_13
CTCGTAACTTGTCCGCAGAATCCCATAAGGTTTCCTCGATACTCTTGGCATTCTTCTTAACCGCTTGTATTTTTGCCATAACCAGCCTTTTCAACTTGATTGTAAATCCTCTGTCTCCGCATCGGCATCTTGAGGGCTAACGCCGCTAATCAGCCGCGCGGCTTTTTGCGTCGGCTGAATTTGCATTGTTAGGCCGGTGATGTAAGTTTGAGACCGATGATGCCAGCGATGATGAACGTAATGCTGATTAGCCGACCAGCGTTTGCGGGCTCTCCGAGCAGCACGATTCCAAGGATTACGGTGCCGACAGCGCCAACACCAACCCAGATGCTGTAAGCGGTGCCAACTGAAAGTGACTTCATCGCAATGCCCAGCAACCAAAGACTCACGACCATCGCCAGAATCGTCCAAATGGTAGGCCACAATCTGGTGAAGCCTTCCGTGTACTTCAAACCGATGGCCCAACCGGTCTCGAACAGCCCCGCAATAACGAGAATTATCCAAGCCATGTATCTTCTTCCTTCAAAATGGCGGGGTCGTCACCGATCAATGTTTGAGCGGTGAGGTCGTCCTCACTTCGGGTCAATGACCTAACGGTGCAAATCACCGGCGGCAAAAAGCGACGAAGGAGCGGCGCTTTTTGCCGTCCGAGTACATTTGCCTTGTTATGTGTCTGAATTTATTTCAATGTTTTATTTATATTTTCAATTAACATCTTCCATTGCTGCTGTTCAACATTGGTTAA
Source organism: Planctomycetes bacterium RBG_16_41_13 (assembly GCA_001828295.1). The sequence goes on from MHYI01000277.1 coordinate 746, forward strand.
ATCTTTTGCTTTATGGCTTCTTGTCCACCGGACATAAGCTTTTGCCAATTTGTACTTAGAAAAATCCTTGACCTCTTTGTCAAATAAATCAATGATTGGCCTGGCAGGCTGCTCATGAACCTTTTTTGAAGTGTCTATTCTAAATTCTTCTTTGACAATATTTACAAGAGTATTTCTAAGCAAATCCTCAATTTCAGGTTTTGAAACTCCTTTGCAAAAATCTTTTGTTCTTAAAATATTTTTATTCCCTAACGCATGGACAAGATTTTCTTGTTGTGCTGCTTGGTCACCTGCCGCGTCAGAATCTAACAGTGCAGCAACTTTAAGGTGATGCGCGTGCAGAATTGTTGCATAGTAAACGACCTTTCCAGCGGAATTTGCAAAAACCAAAGCAATTTTGTCGTTTAAGGTTATGACATTTGCCTCATTTAATATTTCTGAAGTTGCTTCAAGATACCAATAGTCAGTTATTCCTTCTAAAACCAGATTTCGTTGCTGAGAGAATAGACTGTTAGCAAGATCATAACCAAGAGCTTCCTGCAGAGGCAACAACCCCGCCGGATCGCTAGAAGAAATTGTTGTATGGACTATTGTTCCAACAGTTCTATTTTCGAGCTCTACTACACGAACAATATCAAGCTCTTCAGGCCCGACAAGAAATGGCGAGTGTGTTGTGAAAATTGTCTGATTATTTTCCGCAAGCCTTGAAATCGTTTTTCTAAAATCCCTTTGTTTGAGTCCGTGCAAACTCATTCCTGGCTCATCCAATAACAATATTGCGTTGTCATGTTTGTCCAAGGCTTCAGAAAAGAAAACTACAAAAAATGACACTAGCCACTGAAATCCTTCAGACCTCTGGTCTAATTCAATATCTACGCCGAGGTCATCCTCAACAACAACTTTTAAATACTGCCCATCCGCTGTGATTTTCAGCTTATCTGCTTCTGGCCTTTTCGAATTCGGCATCCACGCAGAGCAGATTTCATTTGTTAACCTTACGCTAGCAGCGTTGAGCTGATAACTTCTGTTGTCTAGCTTGTCCTTGTACGTTTTTAATGCATCTTTATCATTGATTTTTGGACTTGGCGCATTACCTAGATCTGCCAGCTCTCTAGGTGTAAATCCCAATAGTTTCAACAAGCATAAATTCCCATAATCAAAATATTCATCGTCAAGAATATTTTGTTCAACTCTTTGCGCAAGATGCCCCAAATGAACTGACGGCTTGACTTTGAAGTAGTTGTTGAACAAAATAAAAACGGGTATTCTTTTATCTAAAATCGATAAAACCTCATCGTGCTTTGCGTTGAGCTGGATAGAATTTAACAAATCTGCGTGTCTTGCTTCTTCTTTTTCATTATCTTCATCTACAAATTCATAATTTTTATCCAGCCAAGTCTTCAGTGATTTAGACGACTCGTCATTGATTATTTTATTGTCAGGCCAACCAGACGTGAGAGAGATAAAGATTTCGCCAGGCCTTGCTGCTTCTTTTCCATCTTCTACAGAAGCAACATTTTTATCCATGTGAGAGGCCATTCTGGAAAAATTCTTCTTGAGAACGCCGAATGTTATTTTTTCTGGAGCATCAATTAAGCTATGATATGCATTGTTATCAAGATTTCTATATAGCTTGTATTGACATTTATGGTACGCATCTGGGATTCCCCTCTGTCGTCTTCATCTAGTTCAAAGTAACCAGTTACCACTGTTACTTTAGAAGGATTAACAACACCAGTTGTTATGTCATTGTACTTTGATCTTGGGTAATCACGTAAAACATCAAAACCTGGAATATCAGACGGCTTACTAAGTTGTTGCAAGGCTTTTAAGAGAACAGTTTTACCAGCTTCATTTGGCCCAACCAATATGGTCTTTAATTTTTCCACTTCGAAAACACCGGAGTCGATGATGCTTCGATAATTTTGAACTCTGGCTTTTTTCAGTCTCATCTTTCATCTCCAAGCATTAAATTTGCTGACCAGTTCTTCACATAACCATTGATTATCACAATCAATTGCCCTGATAACTTGAGAAAAGCACTATTATCAGGTAAAATTATCGCGTAGTATTTTGTAATTCTGGGAAAACCATACTTAATTTTGGAGATTCCTATTTTTCTTTTATACCCTTTGGCCTAGGTTTCTGCTTATGGAGTATTCGTCCAAGGACTTTTTCAAGCCGGGCTATAAAAGTGTTCGT
>MHYI01000277.1:3003-3302 GCA_001828295.1 Planctomycetes bacterium RBG_16_41_13
TTCTTGAATTGTTTATGTAATTTATGATCTTTCCGTACGAAATGTAGCAACCTCATAATCATATCGCGCACACAGCCAACCGTAAAAAGGGCATTAAAACCTTTATCCTGCAATGTTTTTACAATTTCAATGGCGTTTTGTTTTATAGACATGCTTCCTGCTCAGTACCTTACCGGTAATTTCTTTGCACACTTCCATTCGTCAGCGCGTGCTTTTTGGCAAAATATTTAATGGTCCTTTATGCAGTCGGCAATCTACAGTCGGCAGTCGGCAGTCGGCAGTCGGCAGATTGAGGATTG
>MHYI01000277.1:3346-6158 GCA_001828295.1 Planctomycetes bacterium RBG_16_41_13
TCTTAAAAGACCAAGGTGTGGTTCCTTGCTGGAATAGAGGTCATGGACACTGCCTTCTGTCTGTGCGGACGGCGACCTCATTTCAAAACGAAGGTTTCCATCGTACAGTCCCTGATGGAGATCATGGACGTTTTTACATCCAAGTTCCTGAAACGAATGCAATAAGCTTTGCATTAAATATTGCCCAAGATGAACAACCGAACCCTTGTCAACAACCGTTCCCGAAACACCCTGCGCAACTTTTATCCGGTCTTCGACGGACAGATACCTTTTGCCGCCTCCCTTTTCCATAGCCTCATGAGACGCCATGCCGCGGTATTTTTTCACCCGCACGCCGCCTTCATAAAAATATTCGCCGGGGGATTCTGTCGTACCGGCTAGCAGTCCGCCCATCATCACGGCGCTTGCCCCCAGGGACAATGCCTTGACAATATGTCCGATGTGGGCAATTCCGCCATCGGCGATAACCGGAATATTTGCGTATTCCCTGGAAAATTTCGCGGTATGATATACAGCAGACCCCTGCGCTCTTCCTACGGCAAGGGTATCCTGGGTAATACAAATGGAACCGCTTCCCATGCCGATTCGGAGAGAGTCAACGCCTGCGTCAATCAATGATTTACACTGATTTGCGGTAACAACGTTTCCTCCGATCACGTCAATATGCGGATAGTGTTTCTTAATGTACCGTACCATGTTAATCTGAAAAATTGTATCCCCCTGAGAAGAATCGATGACAATCACATCCACACCCGCCATTGCCAGCTCAGCGAGGCGTTCCCTGTCTTCTTCGCGCGTAGAGAGCGCAGCGCCAACAAGGAGTTGTTTGCCCTTATCTTTTGATGAAAAGGGGAAATCCTCGTTTTTCAGCAAATCAGTGCGGCTCATAAGAGATACGAGCCTCCCCTGTTCATCGATGAGCGGCAATTTCCCCTTTTTGCTTTCTTTTAAAATCTTGTTCCCGTCCGAAAGAGATATTCCGTCAGGGGCGGTAACCAATTCTCTGGTCATAACTTCGCTTAATGGTTTCGTCCGGTTATCCTCAAAATCAATATCCCGCTTTGTAACAATTCCCACGAGTTTAGAGTTCAATGTGCCGTCTTCTGTGATAGGAATCCCGGAAAACCCATATGCCTCCTTAATAGTATCGACATCCCTGATGGTATGGGCAGGACTGAGAACGACGGGGTCCGTTATAAAACCATTTTCAAATCTCTTTACCTTGCGAACCTCCCTTGTTTGATCTTCTATGGTATTATTATAATGAATAATGCCAATGCCGCCCAGCAAAGCCATGCTAATGGCCATCCTCGATTCGGTTACCGTATCCATAGGCGAACTGACGAGGGGTCTTTTTATCTTTATATTGCGGGTAAGGTTGGTTTCAAGATTAATTGAGTCTAAAACAAAATCTATGTGTCCGGGAAGCAGAATGAAGTCATTATAGGTAATGCCTTCTCCCCCCTCAAAAAGTGTTTTTGCGTCAAGTCCATTCGGCGGCATGGGTTGTGTTATTTACCTCCAAGTAAAAATTCAGATATTTAATAAAAACCGGCCTCTAATCAATAACACAAGGGTTATCGTTATGTCAAAGATAATTATAAAACCCGAACGCCCTTTAGAATGAATATCACCTGTAAAAAGGACGCCCGGAAATTGCGATAAAACGTAACACTCTCGTTTTTGGGAAAAGCAGGGGCGATGCGATTAGATTATTACGGCAGGGAATAACTCTTTTTTCTCATCAGATTGGCCGCAGAAAAGAGGTTTACATAGAATCGTTCTGCCTGTTTGAGGTATTCGCCTTTCAGATTATCATAATCTTCAAGCATTTTCTGTTTACCGGAAACGATACCCTTCAAAGATTCCAATTCACCCTCGTATGCTTCTGACCATTCGGCAATCATTTCCCTTGTCACTTCAACATGAAATTGTATGCCATAACAATTTCTGCCATATTTAAACGCCTGATTTTCACATAATTCTGAGGTAGCAATCCTTTTCCCGCCTTCCGGTACACTGAAGGTATCTCCGTGCCACTGGTATACGGTTATTTCCCCGGGGAAATTTTTGAACACATTATCCTTCAATCCCTCTTCATCAATAGAAACCGTGTAAAATCCGATTTCCTTCTTTGGATTTTTTGATACCGTGCCGCCGATAGCCTTTACCATAAGCTGCGCCCCCAGGCAAATGCCTAAAAAAGGGATATCCCTCTTTATTACTTCCTTAAGAAAAACATTTTCCTCCGCTAAAAAGGGATATTTTTCCTCTTCATACACATTCATAGGACCACCAAGACTTACCACCATTTGAAAAGTTTTTTTTAGCTCCGGCAGTTTGTCTTTGTTTGAAAGGTCAACAATTGTGTAAGAAATCTTGTTATCTTCCAAAAAGTCTCCAATAGTGCCGGGACCTTCAATATCAATGTGTTTTATGAATAAAATCATAATGCTTATCCTGAAAAAATCCTGCGATTATAAAAACATACTACCAACCCGGCGAAACAAATTCTAATGACAAAATGATTTGAAATTCCAAACAAGTGCATCTTTCTCATTTGAAAATTAATATTCAATATTCAATGCTCAATATTCAATGTTCAATGTAAAAGAATAAAGGCAAATGAGCAACCATTTGAGAATTGAATATTGAACATTGAATATTGAACATTTTTCTTACTGCGTAACATTTAGCATGAACTATATGACGGTATTTGATGGTATAACACTCCCTTTGGGAATAATGATAATAGAATCACGTATCATATAGTTTTCCCCATCAAATATTTCTATCTTTTTCGTATTTTCTA
>MHYI01000278.1:0-1318 GCA_001828295.1 Planctomycetes bacterium RBG_16_41_13
TTTTTTATGTTAATATATAGTAAACTATCTCGGCTTTTTGACCCGCTAAAGGTGTCAAAGAAAAAAAATTTTACCTTCTTGTTTTTCTTGAGAGTTAAAATTATTGAAGCCCATGCAAAGGATGCTCTTCCATCAAGAGATTTTTTGGAAAAAAATTCTGAAGTATAAACACTGCTGTCTGAATAATCGCTTAAGAATTTAGTCATTTCGTTTGCCGGGATTTCAAGCCCAACCTGAACACTGTCTCCGTTATTACATAAAAGCTCCGTGAACCCGATTAGTAATTTTGCCGGCTCATTTGTTCCATGCATTTCGCCAAGCATAATAAGTTGAAAGTCTGAAAATAGTTTATAGAGAGAATTATCTAAACTGTCCGCCTTATTAATTTTGACTGCATTTTCTTTTAAGTATGCTTCAGGGGTTTGTCCTTTAATAACAAAAACTATCAGTGTAAATATTATGGTTAAAGAAAATTTCATCAAAAATCTAAGATAATAAAAATCCAGTATCGTTAATCTTCTAACTTACATGAGGTATGGAAGTTCTAAACCTGTTCCCCCCTGTACGCGAAGGTCTCCATCGTGTGTGAATAGCATGTAAGATTATCTTACAAGGTTATTATCGCCACGCTAAAAACCGCAGAGGGAGTGGTTGCGAAGAAGGTTGTGGTGCTGAAATAAGCATTTTAAACCCTGTGCAATCTCATAGAAAAACACCTGCAAATGTTTTACATTTGGCTATATGAATAAAAGACAGATGCCGCCTTTGCTTCCCAGCCGAGTCTCCGTTTCGGGACTCGGATGAGTTATGCGCAGAGCCCTCTGCCGAGATACTCTGCTGAAACAACTACCTCAACTCAAAATTCTTTCCGAGATACACCTTGCGCACCTGCTCGTCATCGGCAAGTTTAAATAAAAATTATCTTTTAGAATTTCTTGCCAAGTAAGCAAAGAGGTAAAAATACTTTTCAAGATCAGCAAAAGAAGAATTATATTCTTTTCCTCCTGTAAAGGCATCGCAAAGAGTTTCTTTGGCGCGGGCAATTTCTTTCAGGCGGTTTTTCCAGCGCGCATCTGAGAGTGTTAAATCTAAAAGTTCAATGGCACGGAACACCGCGCTTTCAAAAAGACGGGCGTCTTTTTCCTTCCATCGGTTTGCACGCCCTACTTCACTTCCGATATTGCCTAATTGTTCGGACAAAGAATAGGTAAACCACCTGCCTGCCGCCATGGATTGATGCTGAAATGCCGGTGCGTTCATTCTGTTATTAATTCAGAAACAATTTCCAGAATTATTTTCTGCGTTTCAGGATTTTCAA
>MHYI01000278.1:1349-1614 GCA_001828295.1 Planctomycetes bacterium RBG_16_41_13
AATGTTTATCATCGAATCAAATTCAATCCTGTTTTCTCCTGCCTGTTCAGGATAAATATTTATTCCCCAAAGATTTTTCGGCACGCTTCCTTCGCTGATTAAATGTGCTTCTTCATCCGCGTGCATTTCACCTCCGATTGCCATTATTCTTTTTTCAATATCTACCACTGCTTTTATCAATGTGCCGAATTGGATTTCTGTCATTGATTTTAATTCAACGAGCGCCACCGGATTGGAAATGGTAATTACGTTGAACATGAAGCGA
>MHYI01000278.1:1683-4420 GCA_001828295.1 Planctomycetes bacterium RBG_16_41_13
CGGTGCCTGCTTTAATGATGCTTCCTTCAAAGAGCAGATACGTGCGGTCAGTGATGTTAAGGGTTTCGTGCACGTTGTGGTCGGTGATGAGGATGCCGATATTTTTTTCTTTCAGCTTGCGCACAATGTTCTGAATATCTTCCACGGCAATGGGGTCGATGCCGGCAAAGGGTTCATCGAGCAGAATAAAACTGGGATTGGTGGCAAGGCACCGGGCAATTTCTGTTCTTCTTCTCTCCCCGCCCGAAAGCAAATCGCCATTGCTTTTTCTGATTTTGCTCAACCCAAACTCTTCAATCAAACCTTCTAATTTATTTTTCTGTTCTGCTTTAGAAAGTTTGGTCATCTCCAGCACGGCACGTATATTATCTTCCACACTCAACTTGCGAAACACGGATGCTTCCTGCGGCAGATATCCGATTCCGAGCTGCGCGCGTTTGTACATGGGTTCCCTGGTAATATCCTTATCGTTAAGAAATATTTTTCCTTCGTTGGGCTTGATTAATCCAACCGTCATGTAAAAAGTGGTGGTCTTGCCTGCGCCATTTGGTCCGAGCAAGCCCACAATCTCTCCCTGCTTCACTTCCACAGAAACGTTGTTTACAACCGTTCGGTTTTTGTAGCGCTTGATTAAGTTTTGAGTTCTAAGTATCATGAAGCAAAGTTAGAAGTAATATTTTAGAAAGTAATCTGCAAGCTCCACATGATTCCGAATTTAGGAATATGCTTGTTAAAATTTTTTGCTTTGTAGGCGTCTTCATATTCTTTATCAATATAAGATAACCTCCATACTGCATCTATCCTGAATGCTTTGAAAATATTCTCAATGCCCGCGCTTGCTTCGTAATAAGGACCTCTGTTCAATGTGCTGAGCGTAGATGGGAACAGCAAGACATTTTTATTTTCATTGCCAACATCACCTATCAGGGCTTTTCCGGTAATCACTTCCCTCCATCTGAGTTTTCGCATCAGCGGAATATGATTCAGAAAAAATCCATCAAAGTGGTGCGCCAGCTGCACGGTGAGGTATTGGTCGCTTCCGAATTCATAGTAGTTCATCATGTTAAAAGCATACGGGTCATAGATCACCGTTTCATTTCCTCCGTGAAGTTCGAGCAAAGGGTACGGAACTTTTCCAAATATTTTTCCGGTTTCAATAATATAATCCGTGTAGCCGAGAAGTGGCATAGTGCGAATGCGATCGTTAATGTTAAAAGTTAATTTGTGGTAGTCATAATCACTGTTGAAAATTCCTTTTGCACCATACGCGTAATACAAAGAAAGAACAGGATAGCGGGTTCCGGTATTGGTGCGGGCAAATGTGTACTCAATATATTTTTCATCATACGCAAAGCGGATAAGCGCGCGCGCTTCTGAAGAAATAATATTATTCATAGAAAACGTGTCGGTTACGTTCTGCACATAATCATAGCGCTGAACTCCTTTGGGAGTCATCACCCTGTTTACTAAAAACAATTTAGTGTTGAATCCCTGAAACGGCTCCCACTCATAAGACACTTTCGCCTGCTGAACGCTGGTTAAGTTGCTGAGCGGAGTTCTGCGAAACGCGGTGGAGAGAATGTTATCGCTCGTAAATGCGTTAGGGCTCTGCCCGAGAATTTCGAGGTCATCTTTGTAATCGAGAGAAACAATCTGCCTCGGTTTTTTGGTGATGAAGGATTTGAAGGCAACATTATACTTGTACCTTTCGTCTTTCATTCCGTAAGCGCCATATCCGATGAACTCAACCCACCTGCTGAAAGCATCTGATGTTCTGAATCCTGCGCGAAATCGGTTTCCTTCCACCAGATTATTGCTGTATATTTTGTAATAAGGACCAAATTCCAACTTGCCAACCTGCTTATAGCCGGTGACAAAAATGTAAATCCAATTGTACCATGTCCGGTAAAAAGGCATGGTCTTGATGGAATCCACCATATTGTAAATCTGCTTTTCATTTCCTGAAAGAGTATCGTGACGGGCATTTGCCCAAAATGCTTCATCTTTATTATTCGCACTATCCAGCACTATGATATTATCGTTGCGGTTGTAAAAATCTTCTGAACGGGGTTTGTTGATGGTAAAGTTCTTGTAAGAGGTTGTTTTCCGTCCGTAAAAACCAACCTGCCTTGGTTTTTTTCTGTTGTCATCTATTTTGAAATCAACTACCAGACGGTCGCGGCTGAGCATCCAGGTGGTAGAGGTTCCGGTTGAATCAGTTGGAACATGAGAATATTCCTGTATAACATTCAGCGCTTTCACAAAATTTAAATTCACATCGCTCGGAATGGTCATCTCCAGTCGTTTCACTGCAAAGGTGGTATCAGCCACCCACATGTTTCCTGAGAAAGCGAATTCCTGCTTGCGTCTTGGCTTGAACTGAAGGTGGTAGCACCGGTTACTTCCTACAAACACGCTATCTATAAGATAATATTTATAATAGGAAAGTGCATTATCTGATATCGGGCTTGGAAATTGTTTTCCGAAAACAAGAATGTTATTGTCATAAATATTCACGTTCTGATACATCTCTCCCATGAATTGCGACACGCTTTTATCCTGTATGCCTGACACTTTGCTTGCTTTGATGACTTCTTTTTTGAAACGGGGGCTCGTTCTGTAGAAATAATCAGAAATGGATTCGGAAAGAAGAAGAGGCAGATAGGGTTTCTCGGTTATGCTGGTGCTGTCAACATAATCAAAAACAAACCGTATCGGCTTTTGAACTTTTTTTTTT
>MHYI01000278.1:4470-6896 GCA_001828295.1 Planctomycetes bacterium RBG_16_41_13
CAGAAAGTTTTTCTTTGTTGTTATCGTCTTTATGGGCAATAACTTTTCTCAAGATGCGGTGGGCAGGGTTTTCTCCGGGAAGAATGATTACTTCACCCAGCGTTAACTGGTCGGTATCCATGAGAATGCTGAGCATTTGGGAAGTGTGTTTTTTAACAACCACTTTTTTTGTTTTGTAGCCGATATAAGAAATCTCGATGCTGTCGGTGGGAGTTGACGTGGTAAGAGAAAAATTTCCATCCACATCGGTAGTAGTAAAGGGTTTTCCACCTTTGTATTTAATATTTACGAACGGGAGCGGCTCACGGGTTTGGGAGTCATAAATCCGTCCGGTGATTTTTGTTTCCTGGGAAAGACAGCCCATCCCCGTCCCTTCCCAAAGGGAAGGGAGAATTATACCACAAAGAATTAACTGTACTATTCTCATAGCGCTCAAAAAATAAAAAGTCCTTCCCTTGGGGAAGGATTTAGGATGGGCTTTTTCTTTCAGCATACTTGGAAACAAATATACTTGCTTCGTATAATATATATAGTGGGGCTGAGACGAGCAAAAGAGTTGGTATGTCTGAAGAAGGAGTAATGACAGCCGCCACAATTAATATAATGACCATAGCATACTTGCGGTTCTTGCGCATGAAACCTGGTCCGAGCAATTCTATTTTGGTGAGAAAATAAACCACGATGGGAAGTTCAAAAACAATTCCCATAATAAATGTGAGTATGGTTACTGTAGAAATATACGAACTCATGGCAATAGTATTTTTTACCAAAGGAGTAACCTGATAGTTGCCAAGAAAATTTATTGTGAAGGGAACAATTACATAATAACTGAACAAGACACCCATGATAAACAGTGTGGAAGCAAAAAAGACAACACCGCTTGTATATCTTCTTTCTTTTGCGTGCAAAGCAGGACTGATAAACCGCCATAATTCCCAAAGCACATAGGGCGAGCCGAGAATTAATCCTCCGATAACAGAAACCCAGATGTGTGTAGTGAATTGACCTGACAAATCTATATTGATGAGTTGGAAAGAAATGCTTTGCATGCAGAGCGAATCGCCCAGCCCGATGAGGTAAGAAATTTTGCACAGCGCACGATACGTTAAAAAATTGCTGTGCATGGGACCGAAAATCACCGTATCAAAAACAAAATTTTTATAGTAGAAAAAGACAGAGGCAAGAATCACTACAACAGCAGCCGAGCGCACCAAATGCCAGCGCAGGGCTTCGAGGTGCTGGAGAAAAGACATTTCAGGTTTTTTTTCTGCGCTCATAAGGATGGCAAAGATAGAAAAAGCCCCGCCCCAGCCCTCCCCATTGGGGAGGGAGCACAATCAGGAAAAAATATTTTTGAAAGTCCTTCCCAATGGGAAGGATTAGGGTGAGCTTTTTTAGTGCGGCACATCGCACTCGTCCAAATTATTTTTCAACTTAAAGGTAATGATTACACCAACGAAAGAATACCAATCCTTGGTATAGGAATTGCCACGCTGCTTGCCGGCATTATTGCCTGCTTCTTTACTTTTATCGGAAAGCGCTGCTGCAACAGGACCTTTTTCAGATTCAATAAGCAAGGGGTCAACATATTTGCCGCTCACGTCATCAATATAATCTGTAAAGGTTTTTCGTAGTCCCCATTCAAAATTGATGCCTATGCGCTTTGCTGTATTCACTTTCATTCCTACTCCAAACGGAATTGAAAACTGGGTAAGTGAATAGGACTTTTCACCGGAAAAAGTGGAACCTTGTCCCTCTGTACCAATGGGCTGCAGGTTGTACCATCTGCCCTGGTAATATCCCTGCGGACTAAAATGATAGACAGCCATTCCGGCAAAAACGTAAGGTGTAGTAATTGCTGATTTTTTACTGCCTGTAGTGTAGGGCAAAAAATTAAACTCAGCCTCTACGGCAAATTCCATAATCTTTGATTTAAAAGAAAGATTGCGGTTGCGATGCGCCTCATTCAGTGAATAGGCATCATCTCCTTCTATCATTCCAAAGGAGCCGATGGCTTTTGCAGAGAAGCGAGGGTTAAAATTCACACGGTAAAGAGCTCCGGCAGCAGGGCGCGTAAAACGATTTAAATGTCCGGATGGATTTAAATCGCCCGTGTAATAACTTCCACCCAGAAAAATTCCCAGTTCTGAACTTTTAGGGCTAAGTTTAAGAGGATGCGGTACGTACATATTATCATCCTGAGCAGATAAGGTATAAGGTATAAGGCATAAGGTATAAGGTATAAGGAAATAAAAATATTTTTTAATTCTTTTCATAATTGCCTTAACGAAGGTACGGAAAAAATATTTTCATCAGTAGTTCCAGATTAGACAGGAATGTCTCCCGATCAGGCAGGAATGGTTCCCGCTTGGTCGGGAGTGATTCCCAATCAGACAGGAATTACTCCCGCTCAGGCAGCAGTGGCT
>MHYI01000279.1:0-4489 GCA_001828295.1 Planctomycetes bacterium RBG_16_41_13
AATTTTTTAATCTCCTCCTCCAATTCACGGGAAGGTTTAAATCCTTCTTTAAGGGCGATAAATGCCTTGATGATCTCACCCCTTTCAGGGTCAGGTTTGCCTATGACCCCTGCTTCAGCAACCGCCCGATGTTCAAGGAGGGCGCTTTCTACTTCAAAAGGCCCTACCCTATGGCCTGACGTGTTAATAACGTCATCCGCTCTTCCAACAAACCAGAAATAACCTTCTTCGTCTTTATATGCGGTATCACCGGTGGTATACCATCCCGTTATATTGAAATATTCTTTAAAACGGTCTTCATCTCCCCACACTTTTTTCAACATAGAGGGCCAGCCTGGTTTTAATGCCAGAATGCCATGATGTCCATCCGGGAGTTCGTTTCCCGCACTATCAATAATTGCAGCCTCGATGCCAGGAAACGGCTTTCCCATAGAACCGGGTTTTATCGGTATGCACGGATAATTCGCTATCATGATGGAACCTGTCTCTGTTTGCCACCAGGTATCATGGATTGGAAGGGTGTACACATTCATGCCCCACTTGATTACTTCAGGGTTAAGGGGTTCTCCCACGCTGCAAATATACCTCAAACTTTCCAAATCGTATTGTGCAACAAGGTAATCGCCGGATTTCATTAACATGCGTAAAGCAGTGGGAGCGGTATACCATACCGTAATCTTATATGATTGTATGGCTTCATACCACTTATTTGCATCAAACCTGCCATCATATACATACATTGAGACGCCGTTTAACCACGGTCCCCACATGCCATATACTGTTCCCGTCACCCAGCCCGGGTCTGCCGTACACCAGTAAATGTCGTCATCTCTCAGATCCAGCGACCATTTTGTGGTAATATAGTGGGAAATCATGTCGTTGTGCACATGTGTTATGCCCTTCGGCTTTCCAGTCGTTCCGGAAGTATATAAGATATACAAAGGGTCTTCCATATCCATCCATTCCATTTCAAACCGTTCCGGTGCGTCTTTCATCAAGGTTTTATAACATACATTTCCCTCTTCCAATTCATAATCTTCCTTAACACTCACCAATACAATCCGTTCCAATTTAGGCAATTCCCATAGCACGGCATCAACACGCTCTTTTAATTCAGGTGTAGTGATAAGGACTTTCGCCTCACTGTTCTGTAACCTGTCCCGCACAGCATCAGGTCCAAATGCGGAAAACATTGGGCCTGAAATGGCGCCGAGTTTTGCAATTGCAATCATACTGATAAAAAGCTCCGGCAAACGCGGCAAGAATAAAAAAACGCGGTCTCCTTTGCCTACACCTAATGACTGCAACATGTTGGCGCATTTATCAGAAAGGATTTTCAATTCCTGAAAAGTATACTTTACGTGTGTGCCATCAGAACCTTCCCAATACAGCGCCACTTTATTTTTTCTCCATGTCGTGGCGTGTTTATCTATGGCCTCGTAAGCAATATTTACCTTGTTACCGCTGAGACCTAGCTCTTTTTTTACCGTTTCCCATGAGAAATTCTTATACTGGTCTTCATAACAAATGAGATTAAATGCTTCGGGGTGTTTCTTTATTATTTCGGTCTTATTCATAGCGTAACAACCTAAAATGGAGAAAAAAAGTTAATAACTATGTAAAGCTTCTTCTTTAATACCAAAGGCATTAAAAAATAATCTTCTGTCTTTTGATAATTCGCGGAGAAATGAGTCTTCTTGTTTTATTTGCGTTATTTTTAAATTAGGCATCCGGCGACTTTCTCTCTCAATGTAGAGCGAAGTGCCACTTCGCTCGTAACGAAGCAATCTCTTCGTTCTACAATTTTGAAATTCCTAAACGTTTAACTAACCTAAGCCCACCACTAGCTGGGAAGAATGGCAAAAGCTAAGTAGGGGCGAAGCATTTGCCATTTTGGGTATGAACGCATTTATGACAATTTATAGCAAATGCTTCGCCCCTGTAACAATTTAGTCGTTTGAAAAGGTTATGTTAAAATTAACCAGAAAGGGTGCACTGTTTATAGCAATTAATCGTTAAGACTTGTCCTCGTGAAAACGGGGATATGATTAGCTCCGTATTCGTCATTCCTTCTTTCCGTGTATTCAGTGTATTCAGTGGATATAAGTAACCACGGAACACACGGAAAAACAAAGGCCATGGGTAATACATTTTTCAAAAAACCAAATTGTTAATAAAAAACAAAACTCCTTTCCATGTATGGCTTAAGGTTGCTACTGTAGCCAATCCTTGGGAAAGGAGTTAAAGATGAAAAAGAATTTAGTACGTACGGTATGGGAATGCAAATATCATATTGTGTGGGTGCCAAAAAAGCAAAGAAAAATTATGCAGGGAAAGCTTTGTCAAGAGATTGGAACAGAGGTACCCAATAGGCGCCCAATTTCCGGTAGGCAGTGCCTGCCATACATGGTGAAACTCCCTGACATTTATATTTTTCAAAAAAATAAAGTGTTGCCAAAAAAAGATGTTTTACCGGATAACACTGTAGTAAGATATTTGGTCATTAGTCATTATTCATTGGTCAATTGTAAGCTTGTGAAGGATTTTTTAATTTGTGAAATCAGTAGTTCCCCTATAGTATTACTCTGTAAAAACTTCTTTTTTTTGTAAGTTTTTCTTCGTGCCCTTCGTGTTCTTCGTGGTTAAACTCTTTTTGGTTGCGGCTTTGCTGCGATAGGATTTTCACTTACTCCTGTAACGGACGGCGAAATGCATAAATTTATTGTCACGCATATAGATGGTGAGCTTACGCTGCTTCATTTTATTGCAAATAAACTTTCCTTGTCTAATAAAAAAGCAAAACAGCTTTTGGATGACCGTTTGGTGTTTGTCAATAGAAAAAGGGTGTGGATTGCTTCCTATCAATTAAAAACAGGCGATAGCATTGAGGTTCTTTCCGGCAAGACGCGCCAACCGGAAAAGAAGAAATACGATATTCTTTTTAACGATGATTGTTATGTAATTGTCTCAAAACCTCCTGGCATCGTTACAAATGGGCCGAATAGTATCGAGAGTGATTTGCGGGCGCAGTTTAACAGTGAACAGATACAGGCTGTTCACCGGTTAGATAAAGATACCTCCGGCGCATTGATTTTTGCTAAAAACGAAAACGCTTTTGAAGAGATGAAAAAGGTGTTTAAAAAGCATGAGATTCAAAAGATTTATCGTGTAATCGTAATGGGAAAGATTTGTAAACCGGCCTTCACTATTAATAGTCCTGTTGGCGGACAAACAGCCGTGACACACATTACATTATTAATGAAAGGGGAAAACACATCATACCTTGAGGTAACCACAGAAACTGGCAGAAGGCATCAAATCAGAATTCACCTTGCATCCATTGGTCACCCGGTTATAGGAGAAACGGAATACGCACGGAAACAAATTGAGAATACACTACACAGAGAGACGAAAAGACAAATGCTTCACGCGCATAGGATATCCTTCGTTCACCCCTATACAAAAAAGAAGATTTCTGCCACTGCGCCCATTCCCCATGATTTTATACAATGTCTCCGGTTGTTATTTTCCTGAGTTATACTGTAGTATTGTTTGGCAATGCCGTGACTCATTACATATCTATGCTGTTTTGGGATATTTTATCCTGAAAACGAAACTGTTACAAACGGTCAAAAGAGATCAAAACAAGCATGCCTTGAAAACACTGATAGTAACTTATCAGTAATTTCTTTGCATTCTTTGGCAAAATATTTAATGGTGAAATCCGAAATGCTAAATAAGAATCCACCCCCTGCACCCCCGCCAGCGGGGGGACATTCTCCCCCTTTGGAGGGGGTAGGGGGGAGGATTTTGGAATTTGTTTCGAATTTCGTGCTTCGAATTTCGTATTTTTTATTTCTTGTTTGTTTTGTTCTGGCTATGCCCGCTTAGGATAGAAGGGCTTTGCGAAAAATAAAAACAGTAAAAAAAGCTTGTGTTATTTAGTACAAAATAATATGGTTTTATTAGTATGAATACAATTTATAGAGAAACAAAACTACCGGCTTCAATTTCTCCATGCCTCATAATTGTGATAGCTTTCATTTCTTTTTTCATCGTTAGTAAAGGTGCTGTTTCCGCTATGGGTGGTAAAAATGCTATATTAGATGAAGATGCTTTCGCCTTACAGCGCAAACAAATGGTAGAAAGGCAGATTGCGAACAGGGGCGTGGCTGACAAGAGGGTATTGGATGCCATGGAATCCGTCCCCCGGCATTTGTTTATTCCGGAAGAAAACCGTCAGTATAGTTATTTTGATAATCCTTTGCCGATAGATTATGGACAGACAATCTCCCAACCCTACATTGTGGCATTTATGACAGAACTATTGCAGCCGGATGAAGATGCGGTTGTCCTGGAAATTGGCGCCGGTTCAGGATATCAGGCAGCCGTTCTTGCCAAACTGGTAAAGCAGGTATATACAATAGAAATAGTGGAAGAATTAGGCCTCCGGGCAAAAAAACTGTTACAAACCCTGGGATTTGATAAT
>MHYI01000279.1:4531-6648 GCA_001828295.1 Planctomycetes bacterium RBG_16_41_13
CATGCTCCCTTTGACGCAATAATAGTAACTGCCGCAACAGAAAAAATTCCACAACCACTTATTGATCAACTTAAACCATCAGGACGTATGGTGATTCCGGTAGGCGGCGTGTATGAAATACAGGAATTAATGTTGATTACAAAAGATGCTTCATCGAATGTTGTAAAAAAATCTATCATTCCGGTCAGGTTTGTCCCACTCATCAGGAAGTGATCCTCTGCGTCGGGAGCATGCCCGATTTTTTGCAACACCTTCGTTGTCCAATGTACAATGTACGAAGTACGATTTAAATCTAAAATTGTAAATTGTACATTTTTCGTTTTTCTGTAATAAAATAAATATCACTTTTAAAGGAGGATTCATTATGGCGACTATCGATGATTTAAAAGAAGCGTTTGCAGGAGAATCGCAAGCGAACAGAAAGTATCTTGCTTTTGCAAAAAAGGCTGAAGAAGAAGGATATGCTCAGGTTGCAAAGCTTTTTCGTGCTGCTGCCGAAGCCGAAACCGTACACGCCCACAGTCACCTTCGTGCTTTAGACGGAGTCCGTAGTACGAAAGAAAATATCCAGGAAGCAATAAACGGCGAAACGTATGAATTTACCAAAATGTATCCGGGAATGATCGAAAATGCAAAAAAAGAGGGCAATAAAAAAGCGGAGCAGAGTTTTACCTTCGCAAATAAAGTGGAAAGCATTCATGCAAATCTTTATAAAAGAGCATTGAATGATCTGGGGAATAATGAAATTGTCGACTATTATGTGTGTCAGGTCTGCGGCAATACTGTTGAAAAAGCAGCTCCTGATTCCTGTGAGATATGCGGTGCTCCCAGGAATAAGTTTAAGTTGGTGGGATAAAGATTTTACCCCATTCCGTAAAACCGCAACCAAAAAGAGTTTAACCACGAAGAACACGAAGGGCACGAAGAAAAACTTACAAAAAAAGAAGTTTTTACAGGATAATATACTGTAATAAAGAGAGATATGCCTATGGACAATAAAAGGGAAATGCTAACGGGCAATGCTGCCGCGGCCTGGGGTGCGCGATTGGCGGAAGTTGACTATGTGCCAACCTATCCGATCACTCCACAAACGGAGATAATCGAAAAACTGGTGTATTGGATAAATAATGGAGAAATGGATGCCATGTTTGTCTCCCTGGAATCGGAGCATTCAATGATTACCGCCGCTGGCGCAGCGAATGTAACGGGGGTAAGGGTTTTTACCGCAACGTCAAGTCAGGGCCTTCTGTATGGTTACGAAATGCTTTACACCGTGGCAGGATGGCGCGCCCCTTTTGTTATGGTAAATGTATCAAGGGGCTTATCTGCGCCGATAACGCTTGAACCGGATCACAACGATATTCTCTCCGCACGTGATACAGGTTTTTTACAGATTCACTGCGAGTCGTGCCAGGAAATTTTAGATTCGATTTTGATTGCGTATAAATTGGCGGAAGATGAGCGAGTCCTCTTGCCGGTGCTTGTCAATTTTGATGGTTTCCATCTTTCTTTTACGAGAGAACCGGTTGAAATACCCGATATCAAAGAAGTGAGAAGATTTTTACCTGCGTATACCTCCAGGCATGCATTTTTCAAGGCAAGCCAGCCATCGTCACAAGGCGTAGCTGTGCTGGGCGGGTTTGCATATACGTATTTCAAATACCAAATGCATCTTGCCAGCAGAAATAGTCTCAATGTTTATAAAGAAATTGCCGGGGAATTTGAAGATGTGTTTGGAAGGCGCCATGGTGTTGTGGAGGAATTTATGATGGAGAATGCTGAATATGTATTAATCATGACAAATTCCTTTTCCACCCTTGGAAAGGCGGCAGTTAAAAAAGCGAGGGCAAAGGGCATTCGCATCGGCCTTCTGAGAATAAGGATGATAAGGCCGTTCCCTGAAACTGACATTCAGGCGGCACTTAGAGGCAAGAAGGCAGTTGCAGTGTTTGATCAAAATATAAGCGTTGGAAAGGGCGGTATTTTGTTTTCAGAAATTGCCGGTTGTATGTATAACGAAAGGGAAAGACCTGTATTACTTTCTTTCATTGGAGGACTTGGCGGCAAAAACGTTAGTCCGGAAGAATTTGAAGTGATTTTTGCACATTTGCAAAAGG
>MHYI01000280.1 GCA_001828295.1 Planctomycetes bacterium RBG_16_41_13
TAATTGCGGCAATTGCAGATTCGGGTGTGGTCGCTTTAGAATCATTATAATACTTGATGCCTTTTGCCTCTCTTACAAATTCCAAACGGTGTTCTAATCCACAGAAAGAAGTAACTGTTTTTTCAATGGTTTGTTTGTTTGCGCCGTGTAAATATGCTGCACACGATGCTGCAAGTACATTGTGGAGATTGTGGTCGCCCGGAAGTTTGATTTTTGATACACAGGGTATCGAAATGGTATTCCCATTTATGGAAATTACAATATGTTCGTTTTCACGAAATGCGCCATTTTCTACCGGTTGTTGTGTGCTGTACCACAAAACACGGCCATTACATTCTTTTTCCCATGTTCTCAGCTCCGGATCATCGTAATTCAGAATGGCGGAATCACTCTGCTTCTGATGCAAGATAATATTCTTCTTTGCATGGATATAAGAATCAATGTCTTTATGCCTGTCCAGGTGGTTGGGAGAAATATTTGTTACTATACTTGTGCAGGGACTCTTTTCTGTTGAAGAGAGCGCTTCCAGTTGAAAACTGGATAGCTCCAGCACCACAATATCCGCCGGCTTCATTTCTTCGAGTTGCAGAAGCAGTGATTTACCGATGTTGCCGCCAACCCATATCTTATTGGGGGTTTGTTGCAAAATGTCACCAATCAGTGTGGTTGTGGTGGATTTCCCGTTGCTGCCGGTTATTCCAATGGTGAAAGCGGGACAAAGTTTGAAGAATATGTTCATTTCTGTGTCAATGGGGACGCCGTTTTCCCTTGCAATTTGTATGAATTTTGAATCCCTGGGAACAGCAGGGCTGACGATGACAATGTCAGTATTGATAAAATCTTCCTCTCTGTGTTCGCCCAGCCGGTAAGTAATCTGCAGATTTTCAAGATGCCGCAGGGATTGTGAAAGGGCTGTTTTACTCTTTATATCCGTTACCGTGACATGCGCCCCCTGCCTTGCAAGAAATTGTGTTATGCCAATGCCGCCCCCAAACACACCAAGTCCCATAACGGTAATTTTCTTATTTTTAAATTCCATATACATTTCACTTGTTTTGTTTATTTCACTCAAAATTAAAAGGAGAAATCAGGGATACTGATTTCTCCACTAAGGAAAAGGTTGTTCCTGTGAAGCTTATATACCTTACGGGTTCACAAATTGTGATTTCTTAAAAGTTGCTGTTGTAGAGCGAAGAGACTCTTCGCTCTACATTTCGTAATTTGTAAACCTATAAGGTATAGATAATATGTTTTTCAAAAGACTCAATTGATATGATTTATTTTGCGATGCTTTTAACACTACAGCAAGCAGCGTAATGTCTGAATATAACCATTCAATGATTTATTTGCAATGGGGTGGCGCTGAAAACGATTGAATGCCTATATTCCAATTTTGAACCACAGGAGACAATCTTATAAAACTATTTCCAGTCATGGATTTTCGTAACAGTTCAGCCGGTTTGAAATGTATGCGGAATACAACATGGTTAAGTGGTCAAGTGGTAGGGTGGGTTAAGCGATAGAGAATCCACCTTTCCATGGAAACATTATTGGTGGATTCTCAGAAATCAAGCCAACCTACATTGCTAAATTGTTACTCTAATCCAAATTACAAGAGGAGTCCGCAAGAAGGTCGTTAGGTTCAGGTGGTGTGGGCGGTTTGTTGGTGTGTTTCACAACTGTAGTTCTATAGTCAAGTTTATTGAATTGATCCTTCAGGTTAGGTATGCCGTCGCTATGTGCAGGATTGATTGTTCGCTAAAATCTCAGTTTGTTCGTGAGTAAAAGGGAAACACAAAATATATTTTAAAAAAGTTTTTGGTTGCAACTGGAAAGAAGCAGGTTTGCAATCCGTATGCTACATTACCGTCTTCTCTTTCGGCGGAAAGCAGGAATAGTCGTTTTCTTTACTGCCCTCATCTTTTTTTCTTTTTCGGCAAACACTGCATCGTAGAAAAAAGCGGCGGCCACACCGCCTAAAACAGGGCCTACCCACCAAATATAATGGTTTGCAAACTGCCAGGACGCAATGGCTGGTCCAAATGCCCTTGCCGGATTCATTGCTCCGCTGCTAATCGGACTGCCAATAAGGACGCCGAACAACACAACAAGCCCGATAGTTAACCCGGAAAAACTACCAAAAGACCTTTTATCAATTGCCGTCCCAAAGATTGTAAGAACGAGCAGAAAACTAATGATAAATTCCATAACGAGTCCCTGCATTACAGAAATCCCGTCCCCTAACGCGCTTGCGCCCAGATGAACCGTATATATTGCTTCAGGAAATAAAATCTTAAGGACAAAACCCGCCAACGCAGCGCCGGCAATCTGTGCTGCAATGTACTTTATTGCCAGATTCGGATTCATCCTTCTGGTGATCCAACATGCTATTGTAACGGCAGGGTTAATATGGGCGCCTGAAATATAGCTCAGTGCATACGTTATAGAGACAATTGCCAATCCATAAGCAATGGAAATCCCTAAAACCCCAATACCAACCCCTCCTGCTTTCCGCAGGTAATAATCTGTACAAATTGCGCCGGCGGCAATAAAAACAAGCGTAAAAGTGCCTAAAAATTCTGCAATGTATTTTTTGAATGAGTCCACCCCTGATTTCTCCTCTATTAAGTTTCTAAAACACAAAATCTAAAAAACGAAACCTTCACATTTTTCTACAGGACAAACATCTAACAGGATGAAGCTTAAACAATGCTAAACCTTATAGTTACTGTATTATTTTTTAAAAAACAAATTCCACCCTTAAAACGGGAATTTTAGAATAAAAAAAACGTAATTTATCTCTAAGATATTTGCTGGCATGCTTTTGAAGAAATCGCCAATTTCGTAATGCTTATACATTTAATCCTGGTGTTTGTCAAGTGTTTATTTTGACAATTTTTACGTTAAAATAAACAATATTTAGTAATAGTTCTGCCTGGCGAAATACATCGGGTAGCCACCTATTAATACTGTATTTATTTTACAGGGGTGAGAATGGGAGTGTTTGCAGATGGGCTATCTTCCTTCCTTTGGGGCAGGCGTAATGGTTTGATCCAATTTGATATGTGAGGGAATGGGGAGTTTTTTGTAATTGAGCGTACCGTCTCCCAATTGGCCATATTCGTTATTTCCCCATGCCCAAATCGTTCCGTCTTTCTTCAAAGCGAGGCTGTGATAATATCCTGTCGCTATTGAAATAACATCGCTGAGCCCCTGCACCTTTAATGTAGTATATTGATAATTGGAAGTAGAGCCTGTCCCGAGCTGCCCTGTCCTGTTGTATCCCATTGACAGCACAGTACCGTCCTGTTGCAAAATGAGAGCATGATAGCCGCCAGTTGCAATGGAAACACTATTATTAAGCCCATTAATACGAATTGGAATCTTGCTATTTGTTAGTGTTCCGTTCCCCAGTTGTCCATAGGTATTCATGCCCCATCCCCAAATACTGCCATCAGCTTTCACGGCTACATTGTAATTGTTCCCGCTTGCAATAAAAACAGCCCCATTGAAATCATGCACCGGCGCAGGAATGGAACTTTCCATCACAGTGCCATCCCCCAACTGCCCATATCCGTTGGCGCCCCAAGCCCATAGTGTTCCATCCGCCTTCAGCGCAAGATTGTGATGATTGCCTCCTGAAACCGCAACAACAGTATTCATTCCCTGCACTTGCGTGGGTTTATTTGCATCCGATTTTGTTCCATCGCCTACCTGGTCTAACTCGTTATTGCCCCAGACCCAAACTGTCCCATCTGATAGCAAAGCAATGCTATGGTAGAATCCGGCATCAATCTCAGTGACGTCTTTTATGGTTTTCACTTTTACCGGCGTGTTGCGGGTTTCGTTCGTGCCGTCGCCTAATTGTCCAAATCGGTTATTTCCCCATGCCCAGACGGTTCCATCTGATTTTACGGCAAGATTATGCTCCCATCCGGCAGCAATAGAAACTACATCCTCTAGTCCTTTCACCTGTATGACAAATTTCCGGGGATTAGTAGTACCATCGCCCAATTGTCCGGCATGGTTACCCCCCCATGTCCAAACGGTACCGTCTTGTTTCAAAACAAGGCTGTGAGAGCCCCCGCCTGATATTTGAGGAACGGCTGCAAATAACGAACAGCAAAAAGTTAACATTGCCACTAATATTAAAATACAATAAGAAATGTTAATCGCCCTGTTTTCTGAAAACCCCTTCTGTAACTTTATTATCATTGTATCTATTTGCCTGTACTTGTTTTAGTATTAATCGGAATAAAAATACATCGAATTTAATATGTGCATAATTTATAACAATAATACGTTTGAAATTGCAAAAAAAAAATATATTATTCGGTTTTCCCTTACTTAAACAATTCCTTTATCCCGAAAACAATGGCGGAGAGTGAGCGAAAAATATCAACGTAAATTTTGTATTGCCATTATTCCGTACCCTATGCTAGATTACGTTTGCATCTTAGTGAAGATTCGTTAAACCTCAGTATTAGAGGAGGAAAAAAGACATACTTATGGAAACAAATGGGAATCGTCTTGTTGAAATATCTGCATTGGGGGAAGTCTCTAGTCCATCAGGCGGAGCAAAGGCATACAGCATATCTCCCGAAGGGATACCTGCCATATTGCCAGGTATAGGCGGAATTACTTATAATGTAAAAATAGGTGATAGTGCGATACAATGGGAAGCGGACCATGTTGAGCCCTGTGTATCCATCAGGAATAAAGACACGGAAGAAAACGGTGCGCTCAATTTATTGGCTTGCATCGGAAATAGTGCAAAAGTTGTGTCGGGAGACGCAAAGGGAGATACAGGCGTCGTTACGGGAAAACATGGCGGCATAGAAAACGTGCTGGTAGATTTTGATGATAAAACTATTGAAAAACTCGTAATAGGTGACAAAATACTTGTTCGCTGTATCGGTTTGGGCTTTTCCTTTACAAATTGTCCGCAAATAAAAACCATCAATCTCTCCCCCCATTTATTAGAAGCATTGCCAATAAACTATGACAAGACAAAAGGGGTGATGCAAATTCCAGTAACACACACTATACCGGCAGCAATTATGGGATCAGGTCTTGGCTCACAACACTGTTATCGGGGAGATTATGATATACAATTGTTCGACAAACAAACAATAGAAGAACATAACCTGGATACCTTACGGCTGGGAGATATAGTTGCGATTATGGATGCGGATCATTCCTATGGAAGAATATATAAAACCGGGGCAGTAACGGTAGGGGTTGTTGTTCACACTAATTGCATAACAGCAGGCCACGGGCCCGGGGTTACCACACTGTTTACTTCCGCTGAAGGTAAAATTTCTCCCTATAAAGACAAGAATGCCAATATAGGCGTTTATTTGAATATTGGAAGATTTAGAAAATCCAAAAAAAGAAAAACAAAGTAACATCTTAGTTCAATTCCCATTAGAAAAAGGGGGAGATACCTGCTACTACCCGCAAACACGCTTAAATAAAGGGAAACATTCCTGACCTTCGATTACAAAGAGGGATGAATCTTCCCTTCGGCAATTTATGCAGTATAGATGAAGCTTTATCGCTCCCCGTAAGAAAAAACATTTATGGCGAGGTCAGGTTGCCCTGTTTGATAATTAACAGCACATATATTTACATGCGTACCAGCGATTCATTTGGAAACAAGCCGTTTCTGCGGCTGCGGTGTTATAATAAATATACTTGACAACTTGCCTATAATTACTATAATCTCATTTTTTCTGAAAATTCCTTTATTTTCTTTTATTATCTCAATCTGGAAAGGGCGTTATTTGTCTATTGTGAATATTCAAGAATTAGTCGAAGCAGGGTTTCATTTCGGACATAGAACAAGCAGGTGGAACCCAAAGATGAAACCTTTTATCTTTGGCAAGCAAAATCTGATTCATATCATTAATTTACGGGAAACGGTGAAGGGTCTTATCACTGCTTGCAGATTTGTAACGAACCTGGTGCAGACAAAGAAAGATATATTGTTTGTAGGCACGAAGTGGCAGGCGCAGGATATTACCGTGCGAGAAGCAAAGCGGTGTGGCATGCATTATGTCAGCGAAAGATGGCTTGGTGGCGCGTTGACAAATTTTGATACTATCAGGAGTCGTTTAGAACGTCTTGAAGAATTGGAAAAGATGAAAGAGACAGGCGAAATCAATCAATACAGCAAAAAGATGATTTCCTCCCTGAGTAGAGAACACAAAAAAATACTTACCAATTTGGAAGGCATTCGCAATATGACCAAACTTCCAGGAGCACTTGTGGTAGTGGACCCAAGATATGAACACAACGCTATAAAAGAGGCAAAAAAGTTGGGTATACCAACTGTTTGCCTGGCGGATACCGATTGTGACCCTGATATGGTGGATATTTGTGTTCCTGGGAATGACGATGCGATACGGTCGATCAATCTCTTTTTATCTAAGACAGCAGACGCCGTTCTTGCCGGAAAAGAACAACTTGTTACGCTGACAAAAGATTAATCAGGTTTTTACGAAAGCCCTTCCATTTTTCGTGAAATTCAGAGTTTGTATATCCTTGGATTGCCAATCTAACAACTGCCTTTAAAGATACACATCTCAAGATGTTCCGCTTGATTATTTGTAATAACAAGATTACCGGTTTTGCAACAATGGCAGTTCGTAGCTATATTATTTTGGAGGATACCGATGGCAGATAAAGCAAGTGTTATTAAATTGCGTGAACAAACAGGCGCGGGAATATTAGAGTGCAAAAACGCCCTGGATGAAGTAAATGACGATTATGATAAAGCACTGGAAATTATAAAAAAGAAAGGTTTTGCCAAAGCTTCCAGGAAAGAACAAAGAACAACTGCCGAAGGCAGAATAGGTTCTTACATTCATACTAACGGGAAAATAGGCGTAATGGTTGAGGTGAATTGTGAAACAGATTTCGTGGCAAGAAACGAGGTCTTTCAGCAGTTTTTAAAAGATATTTGCATGCAAATTGCCGCAACCAATCCAATCGCAATAAAAAGGGAAGATATTTCTGCGGAAATTGTGGAAGCACAAAAAAGGGGTTTTATGGAGGACGCCAAAGGAAAACCATCTGATATTTCTGAAAAGATCATTAAGGGAAAGCTGGAAAATTTTTATAAGGAAAGATGTCTGCTGGAACAACCGTTTATAAAAGACGACTCACAAACTATTCAGGATTTATTAATTGCAATTATCGCAAAAATAGGGGAAAATATCAAAATTAATCGCATTGCCAGGCTGGAAGTAGGGGGGAAATAGCTAGCAGTTTAGATTGCCGCACACAACCATTATGCCGAAAAATAAGAAAATCAAGTATAAACGTATCTTATTGAAAGTTAGTGGTGAAGGCTTTGGTGGTGAAAA
Organism: Planctomycetes bacterium RBG_16_41_13; assembly: GCA_001828295.1. Next base: position 7,371 of record MHYI01000280.1, read on the forward strand.
CGGAAAAGGCATTGATACTGAAAAATTTGCAACATTTGCCAAAACGATACAAAAGATTTTATCACTCGGTGCTGAAACGGCGCTTGTCGTTGGCGGCGGCAACGTGTTGCGCGGCGCCAAATTTGGCCGTTCGGGAAAATCCAGAATTGTGGCGGATCAGGCGGGGATGATTGCCACCATCTTAAATGCATTGCTTTTGCAGGACACACTGGAAGAGTGCAAGATGAAAGCGCATGTAATAAGCGCAATTGAAATTAAGAATATCACAGAACCTTTTATTTTGCGAAATTGTTTGCGATATCTTGAAGAAAGAAATATTGTTATTTTTGCGGGAGGAACGGGAAACCCCTATTTCACAACCGATACCGCGGCTGCTTTACGCGCGATAGAAATTAATGCCGACGTGATGCTTAAAGCCACAAGAGTTGACGGCGTGTATACAGATGATCCGGTTAAGAATCCATCCGCAAAGCTATTAAGCAAACTGACCTATGCCGAAGTATTAAACCGGCAATTAGGCGTAATGGACATGACTGCTGTATCATTGAGCATGGAAAACAAATTGCCAATAATCGTATTAAACATGAATAAAAAGGGAAATATTGAAAAGGCTGTTTTGGGAAAATCTGTTGGTACTTTTATAGGAAATTAACCGATATGTCAATAGATTCGATTTGCAAAGAAACAAAGGCAAAAATGGAAAAGGTTATCGCTCATTTGCAA